>CAZQNX010000089.1:0-3278 GCA_964595025.1 uncultured Candidatus Saccharibacteria bacterium
CGGTACGAGATTCGCTTCTTGGAGGTAGGCAATCTGGCCATGCTGCAAAACTATGTGAAGAAACAAGGTGGTCAGGACTACAAACAGATCCACCACGACACGCTGTCCTTGTTCGATTAGGCCGTGCAGACCACCTGATACCTCGGTGCTCTGCACCGAGGTAGTTCATTTCATGGAGTCTAGCACATCGTCGAGCTCGCGCATCTGGGGAGCGGCTTTCGGCTCGCGGGCGGGGATGTCGGCAACCGTGCCGTGATCATCGTCGTTCAGGTCGACTGGTGCAACGCCAGGAGCGCGCATGCCGCCCTCGGGCTCCTCGATCTTAAGATTGACGCGTGCATCGTTCTTCATGCCAACGACACGCAAGACGGTGCGGATTGCCTTGGCGGTAGCGCCCGAGCGGCCGATGACTTTGCCCATGTCATCCTTGTGCACGGCAAGCGTGAGGAGGACACCGAGCTCATCGACAACGCGTGTCACTTTCACCTCCTCGGGATGATCGACGAGGGCTTTCACTACATACTCTAAAAACTGCTGATCGTGTTCCATGGCAGGAAGCATTACGGTAATGACAATATGATACGAGAAAAAACGCGACCCGTCAAAAGGTCTCGTGCGCGAGGGTGTTGATTACGCGTTCTCGGCAGGGGCTTCCGCTACGGCCACCGGTGCGGCTTCTGCAGCGGCAGGCTCCGCAGGAGCTGGCGCTTCTGCCGCAGGAGCGGGTGGGGCCTCGGGAGCGACGAACTTAGGAAGCACGTTCACCTTCTTGCCGGTGATGATCTTCTCGGAGACGAGCATGTTGTGTACCGTCGGCGACGGCTGCGCGCCGACAGAGATCCAGTACTTGATACGGTCGGCGTTGAGTGCGCGCTTCTTGCCGCGCGTGTCGTACGAGCCTACCTGCTCGACAAACTTCCCTGCCCTGGTAGAGCGAGCATGCTCGATGACGACGATGCGGTAAGTCGGGACATTGATGCGGCCCGTGCGCTGCATGCGAATCTTCAACATAGGTGCGGAGAATGTACCACAAGCGGTCCGTGCGTGCAATAGAGCCGCCTATTCGAGCCGCATAGAGCCGAGTGCAGCAACGCGCTCGGGGATGGGTGGGTGCGTCGAGAAGAGCTTCTGGAAAAATTGTGCTGTCGCATGTGCGCCAAACGGGTTCGAGATGAAGAGGTGCGCTGTCGTCGCCGAGGCGCGCTCCATAGGAGCAGCATATGAGCCTATCTTCTGGAGGGCCGAAGCAAGTCCGTCGGGATAGCGCGTGAGGAGCGCCCCCGAAGCATCGGCCAAGAATTCACGGCGACGCGATATGGCAAGCTGGATGAGCTGGGCGGCAAGGGGCGCCAGAATCATCGCTGCAACGGTCGCTATCATGACTAGGGGGCCACGGTCGCGATTGTCTCCTCCGCCAAAATAGCCGAGATGCATGAAAATATTGGCAAGACCGGAGACGAAACCGACGAGGACAACGGCGACCGTCATTACCAAGATGTCGCGATTCCCTATGTGTGAAAGCTCGTGCGCGAGCACGCCTTCGAGCTCTGTCTTGTCGAGCATCTGCATGAGGCCGGTCGTCACCGCCACAGCCGCGTGCTTGGCATCGCGCCCGGTCGCAAAAGCATTGGGCGCAGGATCATCGATTACATACACGCGAGGCTTGGGAAGACCCGCGGTGATAGCGAGATTCTCTATCATGCGATGCAGTTCGCGATGCTCGCTCTCATCGGCAGGCTTTGCTCCGGCACTCGCTATCGCGACCTTGTCGGAAAACCAGTACGCGCTGATGTTGGTGACAACGGCAAACCCGAGAGCGCCGTAAAAAACGGTAAAGCTCCCGAAGTATTGCGACGCGAGCCATCCCAGCGCCCCCACGACCAGGAAGAATGCGCTCATGAGGAGCCAGGTGCGCCAGATATTGTTCGATCGCTGCGCGTAGAGAGAAGTCATAGGATGCCAGTGTACCAGAAAAGATATCAATCCTAATTATCCTACTCGACTCGCTCAATCCACTCGCGCGCAGCATCCGAGAGAGTCTGGGCGAGGCGGCGTATACTGCTCTCGTGCTTTGCAACTTCCTCCGGCTGCACATCGGATGCTCCCGCCATGTCGGCGATGACGGCATCGGCAAACTCTTTCTCCATACTTATGAACCCAACAGCTGATTTCTTTGAAGCGATTAGGGAGAAAGAAACAGCGATGACCTTCTGCTTGAACGATTGGAATACATCTGGCGGAACGCTAGCGCTGACAAAAGTGTATGTCTGTCGACGTGTTTTGTTTTCTGGGTGCTCCTGAAACCAGGTGAAAAACGCGCGAAAGCGCTTCTGCTCGACGACTTGTGCGGCCTCTATCTTTTTCCCTAGCGGAGACGAATCTGCTTCGGACGGCAAAGCGGCCGTATTCCCGAGAGCCGCACTCGCATCGCCAGGCGGTACCGCCAACGCAGCGAGAAAGGACATTCCTTCTCGAATGAACCTTCTTCTTGAATCATCCTGAAGCTCTTCGCTCATACATCAGAACGCCACTTTCACCGGCTCCTTAGCCGCGGCCTCGCTTTCGGCAAGCATGAAGAATTCCTTCTGCGCGAGCTTCATGAATCCTGCGATGATGCTGGCGGGGAACATCTGGATACCCGCGTTGAAATCTTGTACAACGCTGTTGTAGAAGCGGCGCGCAGCCTGCACCTTGTTCTCGGTGTCCGAGAGTTCGCGCTGCAATTCGAGAAAATTCTGATTCGCCTTGAGATCCGGGTAGCTTTCGGCAACGGCAAAGAGCGACTTGAGCGCGCCCGCAAGCGCGTTGTCGGCAGCGCTATGGTCCCCCACCGTCTGCGCGCCCATCGCCTTCACGCGCATCTCGGTCACCTTTTCGAGCGTTCCTGCTTCGTGTGCCGCGTAGCCCTTCACCGTATTTACGAGATTCGGGATGAGATCGTATCTGCGCTTGAGCTGCACATCGATATCGGCCCACGCCTCTTGGATACGAGTCGCGAGCGTAATGAAGCGATTGTAGGTAAAGACGGCCCACGCAGCCGCTGCTACCAGAAGCCCGAGAATACCGAGAGGGAGTGAAATCATAGGGTTGTCTTAGTGTTACACGGCAAGTATATCACAGAGACTCGTCGGACTAGTACAGCTTATCGACGAAGAGCATCTTGTCGGTGAGGCAGTCGAAGTAGCTCGATGAGTTCGGGTCACAGGCGACATTGAGCTGCTGCGCCGGTGTCTGTGGTGCCGAGCTAGTGTTGGCCGGTACCGAAAGTGCCGAAGCCA
>CAZQNX010000090.1:0-3269 GCA_964595025.1 uncultured Candidatus Saccharibacteria bacterium
AGAAGCGCAGCCAGTAAGTGAATCCGCCGAGAAGGCAGACTTGGACCTTATCGAAACACTACTCAAAAAGGATGCGGCACTGCGTGATTTGCTCATGGAAGCCTACGGCATCATCGCACTCGAACCAGATGCACACGACGACGAGCCACTTACCAGAAGCTTTGAGGAAATAAAAGAGCGAATCGAGGACATCCAGCCGGGGCGCGGCACAAAAATGGACAAAGAAACTGTCAGAAAGTTCCTTGTCACCCGCACCAAAAGCTTGGCATAACCATGCGCGTCATCACCGTGCGGGTGCAGGCAAAACCCGATGCGAGCAGGGAACGAGTAACGGAGCTCGGCGAACATCGATACAGCGTATCGGTGCGTGAGCCTGCCCAAGGCGGCGCGGCAAACGCGCGAATACGCACGATACTTGCGTTGCGCTACCATGTGCCCGAAACCCGGGTGCAGATGCGCACCGGAGCACGTTCTCCGGGCAAGACGTATAGTGTTATACTCGAAAGATAACAGCTAACACATATGCTATGAACATTTCTTTCAAGACTCACAATGTAGAACTCGATGCAGACACCCGCGCCTATGCCGAAGAAAAGGCGAGCGCTGTACGCAAGGTGCTCGGCCACTACGACGAAAACGATATCTCCTGCGAAATCGTGCTCGCGCGCGACGACAAGCATGCGACAGGACTCGTCTTTCGCGCCGATATTACCGCCTACGCCGGGAGCGAAAAGGTGCACGCAGTAGGACACGGCGAATCGATCAAAGCCGCAATCGACATCGCCAAGGATGATTTAGTCCGCCGTGTCGTGCACGAAAAGGACAAGCGCATCACGCTCGTGCGCCGCGGCCGCGCAAAGATAAAAGAGTGGCTGCGACTTGGACGCGGGGAGTAGGGAATAGCAAAGAGAGAAAAAGGGCCGCCGTTGCGTACGCTTCGGCGGCCAAGTTGATTGCACGGATGCAGTAAGGTGGTGGCAATCTTAACCTCTTACACCCGCGCGCGACGATTATGCCACGGAAATTTTAATTCTTCAATAGCTTCACACCACTTGCGAGAAATGTGGCAAACGGCATGGGACCTTTGCCTTCGGGTGTCACGATGTCTATCACGCACCTCTCTCGCTCCCAGTGAGCCTCGAGAACCTTGACACGGATAGCGCGCTCGCCACGCTGGGCAAAAAAATAGGTGCCCGGCCACGCGTAGTATGCGCGGTACTTGCGCCATCGCAGTACATCGTCGTCGTGCGAGATATCGCCATCACTCTTTTCCATCTTGCCACAGCGCGTCGCATGCACCGCATCTTGCTCGGTGAGCGAGATATCGCCCGACACGAGCTGTGGGAATATCTGCGCCAAAAGCCGTGCGGCCATCGTATTGAGCCGCGTACGAAGCGCGGGTGCGGTTTCGCTTGGCTCGATGGGCGTGCGCTCAAGCGCCGCAATCGGGCCCGCATCAAGCGCAAAGACCATCCGCTGTATTGCGACACCGGTCTCGCTATCGCCCGCAAGTATCGCACTCTCGACAGGTGTCGCACCGCGGAAGCGGGGAAGGAGCGAGTAGTGGATATTCCACATGCCACGAGGGAACGTATCGAGCAGCGCTTGCGGCACGATCTTGCCGTAGGCGACGACGATTGCGAGGGGAATCGCGCGCACGGCGAGCACGGAGACGAACTCCTCGTCGAGCTTCTCGGGTTTGAGTGTTTCTATCCTGCGCGCGGCGGCCCACGCTGCGACGGGCGATGGGGCGAGCACGAGTCCGCGCCCTTGCGGCCTGTCGGGCATCGTGACGATGAGCTCGGGCACATATCCTGCACGCTCGAGCGCGTCCAAGATATCGCACGCAAGCGATGGTGTCCCGAAGAAAGCGAAGCGGGGCATATCAGGCGGTGTCTTCTTTCTCGGCTTCTTCATCGTACAGTTCGACCACCTTGTCGATGTACAACACGCCCTCGAGGTGATCCATCTCGTGCTGGAAGATATGCGCCAAGAATCCCGATGCGCCCCGCGTAAACTTTTTGCCGTGTTCGTCGTACGCGGTAATCGTTGCTTTTTCTGCGCGGGGGACGACACCCCACTTGCCGCGCACCGAGAGGCATCCCTCGTGCTTCTGCGATTTATCGCGCGAGAGTTTTACCCACGCCGGATTGATATAGACGAGAGGAACGGCGTCTGCGGCAATCTGCGGCGGCGCATCGCCGTATTTCTCTTCGCGACGCTCCAGCGCGGCGGGCGAGACGATGAACAGACGGAGCGGTTCGCCGACCTGCGGCGCTGCGAGTGCGACGCCGTGCTGCTCTCTTGCCAGCAAGCGACGCATGCTCGCGACAAGCTCCTGGATGCGCGGCGAGGATATCTCGGCGAGGGGGATGTCATGCATCGCACCGCGGAGCGCTGGGTTCTCGGTGTGGGGGAGTATGGAATACATGACGAAAGTATACGGGTAAGTTAGGTTAACATGAAACAAAGAAATCGGCCGCCGCCCCTGGTGAATGAGGCGGCGGCCGAGAGCGTAAGTCGTCTTACCACGACTCGCTCGCCCTCCCCGGAGCTGGCGGAAACGGGGAGGTAGCTTGCTGCGCAGCACGATATCACAGGCTATTTTTGTGTACAATGCCCCCTATGGCCATGCAGCATATCGGCGGCAAGCTCAAATTTACCGCGAGCAAGGTGCGCGAGACCGAGCGCGGGGAGCTTATGCGCTATTTCTGCGAGGAGCTGAACGCCACCCGCATGCAAGACGGCTACGACAAGATCACGATGCCGCGCATGGGCAAGATTCTCGAGGCAATACCGACGAAGGATCTCTACTACATCAAGCGAGTATGCCGCGATGCCAAGAGCTTCTCGAAAGCGTTCTGGTGGCTTCTCGATCCGAGCAAGCACGAACTGCCCTCACAGAAAAAGATGCGTAAGGCTTGATTGGCACGCGGGGAAGCGGGTGTACAATGAGCGCCTATGAACCCTTTTGAAAACGCGCTCCACCAGCTGCAACGCGCCGCAGCATTACGCACGACCAAGCCCGAAACGCTCGCGCGCCTCTCGCGTGCCGAACGCGAAGTGACGGCGTCCATCCCCGTGCGGATGGATGATGGCACCGAACGCATATTCGAAGGCTACCGCGTGCAGCATTCATCGCTGCGCGGGCCGCACAAGGGCGGTATCCGCTATCATCACGAGACCAACATCGACGAAGTCCGCGCGCTCGCGCTCTGGATGACGATGAAGTGCGCCGTGGCGGGCATCCCGATGGGCGGCGGCAAAGG
>CAZQNX010000091.1:0-3221 GCA_964595025.1 uncultured Candidatus Saccharibacteria bacterium
GTTGCCATTGCGCGCTCCCAGAGTCCATTTTGGTTTACTTTAGACTTACCATCAGCGATCATTAAGCCCCTACAGCGCCCGACCCGGACGATCTTTTCATGGCAGCTACCGAAACCAGTCAACGAGACGCCCCCACTATCGCGCTTCCCGGATTGGGACGTGCCTTGGTTTCAGCTGGAAAGCTTGCGCAGAAATCTGCTGAAGATATTTACCGAAAGGCGCTATCCGGTAAGAACAGCTTCATCGCAGAATTAGTGGGATCTGGCGCTGTTTCCGCGTCAGATTTGGCCCATACGTTGTCCGGTGCGTTTGCAGCGCCACTTCTGGATCTGAATGCTATTGACCCTCAGCGACTGCCAAAGGGGCTTTTAGATAGCAAGATCTGCGCTGACTATCGAGTCGTTGTACTGAGCAAACGTAATAATCGGCTCATTGTTGCCACTGCAGACCCATCGGATCAAGCGGCAGCAGAGAAAATAAAGTTTTCAACCCAAATGGGAGTCGACTGGGTCATTGCCGAGTACGACAAACTTTCCAAGCTAGTTGACGTAAGCACCACATCGGCCACCGAAGCGGTGGAAGACATCATCGGTGGCGAATTTGAATTTGATGCTGAGGCGGCTGAAGCTGTAGTGGAAAGCAGCTCCAACAATACCGCCGAGGTAGAGGATGCACCTGTCGTCCGGTTCTTGCACAAGATGTTAATGGATGCATTCAGTATGCGAGCATCTGACCTGCACTTCGAACCTTACGAACACACCTACCGTGTCCGTTTTCGAATTGACGGTGAACTACGGGAAATCGCGTCACCTCCTATTGCGATCAAGGAAAAATTGGCGTCACGAATCAAAGTAATATCCAGGATGGATATCTCCGAGAAGCGGGTTCCACAAGACGGGCGCATGAAATTAAAGGTCGGCCCCGATCGGGTTATTGATTTCCGCGTCAGCACGCTACCTACTCTTTTTGGTGAAAAGATCGTTATTCGTATTCTTGACCCTAGCAGCGCAAGGCTGGGCATCGATGCCCTCGGCTACGAACCCGAAGAAAAAGAACGATTGCTAAAAGCCATTGCTCGTCCATACGGGATGATTCTCGTTACGGGGCCTACCGGCTCCGGTAAAACGGTGTCGCTCTATACCTGCCTGAATCTCCTGAATCAGCCAGGAGTCAACATTGCCACTGCAGAAGACCCCTCCGAAATAAATTTACCTGGAGTCAACCAGGTGAATGTCAATGAAAAGGCTGGGTTAACATTTGCCGCTGCATTGAAATCTTTCCTGCGCCAAGATCCCGACATCATCATGGTCGGTGAAATTCGCGACTTGGAAACGGCAGATATTTCTATTAAGGCCGCGCAAACCGGTCACTTGGTTCTTTCCACATTACACACGAACGATGCCCCCGCGACACTTACGCGGATGCGCAACATGGGTATCGCGGCCTTCAATATTGCGTCGAGTGTGATTCTGATTACCGCGCAGCGACTTGCACGTAGGCTTTGTGCAAATTGCAAGGCGGTCGCTGACATTCCGAAAAAAACCCTCCTGGAAGCAGGCTTCAAGGATTCTGAAATAGATGGCACATGGAAACCCTACAAAGCAGTCGGGTGCGCCAGTTGCAACAGTGGCTACAAAGGTCGCGTCGGCATTTACCAGGTTATGCCAGTGAGCGAAGACATACAGAGATTGATATTGCGCGACGCAAGTGCACTTGATATCGCGGAGCAGGCAGAGAAAGAGGGGGTACGTTCTTTACGACAGTCCGGGCTGCATAAAGTACGCCAAGGCGTTACCTCGCTCGAAGAGGTTCTTGCGGTCACCAACGAATAACAATCACTGGAAACCAGTATGGCAACTGCAAAAAAGTCAGACAGCAAAGACGCTGTTTACGAGTGGGAAGGCAAAGACCGCAACGGTAAACAGGTCCGAGGAGAACTCCGCGCCGCTGGAGAAAACCAAATCAAAGCCTCGCTTCGGCGCCAGGGCATAACGCCTACAAAAATAAAGAAAAGGCGCATGAGTGCGGGCAGGTCTATCAAGCCCAAGGATTTGGCGATATTCACCCGGCAGTTGGCTACCATGATGAAAGCTGGCGTTCCGCTATTGCAGGCCTTTGATATTGTGGGCCGTGGAAACCCTAATCCCAGTGTGACCAAATTGCTCAATGACATTCGGATGGATGTCGAAACAGGGACGTCTCTCAATGCAGCCTTTCGCAAGTACCCCATTTACTTTGACAATCTTTATTGCAATCTCGTAGAAGCTGGTGAGGCGGCGGGTATTTTGGATCAGTTGTTGGACCGATTAGCGGTGTACATGGAGAAGACTGAGGCGATAAAGTCAAAGATCAAGTCCGCGCTGATGTATCCCATATCCGTGTTGATTGTGGCGTTTGTGGTCGTCGCTGTGATCATGATATTTGTGATTCCTTCGTTTAAATCAGTCTTCTCGTCCTTTGGTGGCGAACTTCCCGCCCCGACACTCATCGTTATCGCGATGAGCGAGTTCTTTGTTCAGTATTGGTACTTAATTTTTGGTGGCTTAGGTGGCGGGTTTTATTTCTTCATGCAGGCCTGGAAGCGTGACAAGCGTGTTCAGGTCTTCATGGATCGGCTTCTACTGAAATTACCTATTTTTGGCGTTCTAGTGGAAAAATCCTGCATTGCACGGTGGACTCGGACTTTGTCGACCATGTTTGCAGCGGGTGTCCCTTTGGTGGAAGCACTCGACTCGGTCGGCGGGGCAGCTGGCAACAACGTGTATGAAACCGCGACACTCAGGATTCAGCAGGAAGTCTCGACCGGAACCGCCCTCACGGCCGCCATGACCAACGCCAATCTTTTCCCATCGATGGTGTTGCAGATGTGCGCGATCGGTGA
The DNA here is from genome assembly GCA_964595025.1 of uncultured Candidatus Saccharibacteria bacterium. Lineage (GTDB taxonomy): Bacteria > Patescibacteriota > Minisyncoccia > Phycocordibacterales > UBA2100 > UBA10103. Next base: position 2,882 of record CAZQNX010000091.1, read on the forward strand.
AGAGTCTGGTTCCATTGATCATATGCTTGGCAAGGCAGCGGATTTCTATGAATCCGAGGTTGATGACATGGTTGCCGGCATCTCGAGCTTGATGGAGCCTATTATTATTGTTGTTCTCGGCACCGTCATCGGCGGCATTGTTGTTGCGATGTATCTGCCCATCTTCAAGTTGGGACAAGTGGTTTGATAGTGATTGATCCTTTGTGGTTTGGTGCATTTGCACTGGGTGTCTTGGGTCTTTTGATCGGCAGTTTCTTGAATGTGGTCATTCATCGACTGCCAAAAATGCTAGAGCGCCAGTGGGCACTTGAAAGCGCCGAAATATTGGGTCAAGCTCCCA
>CAZQNX010000092.1:0-3196 GCA_964595025.1 uncultured Candidatus Saccharibacteria bacterium
TTCGACCGCTCGGTACGCGAAGCAGGGAAGCGGCTCGGAGACGACCACCTCCTCGCGTGTCTCGATCCGCTGATTGCGGCAGCAGATATTGCCGCTGCGAATCTCGAGGGCCCCCTCACGCCGCACGAATCGGTAAGCGTGGGTTCGGCCGTGGGCAGCGCGCGCAATTACACGTTCACCTTTCCGCTTTCCACCGCCTCGCTTCTCGCCGAGCACGGTATTCGTTTCGTCTCGCTTGGGAATAATCACATCGGGAATTTCGGCGATGCGGGCATCCGCTCAACGCTCGCCGCGCTTGATGCTGCAAGCGTCGCCTCGTTCGGTGATCCGCTTGAGCAGCGTATCGCGAGACATGACGACGGAGATATCCGCATCTCGCTCATCGGCTACAACCAGTTTGCCCCCGAAGGCTCGTTTCGTGCCGCCTCGACGACGCTCGCGCAGACACGCACCGAGCGCGCAGCGGGCAGGTTGCCGATCGTCTTTGCCCACTGGGGGGAGGAGTACCGGCCAGCACGGGAATATCAGAAAACGCTCGCCCATGCATTCGTGGATGCGGGTGCGGCGCTCGTCGTCGGTGCGCATCCGCATGTCGTGCAGGAGAGCGAGACGTATCGAGGCGCGCCCATTTACTACTCGCTCGGCAATCTCGTCTTCGATCAGTACTGGCACGAGAGCGTCCAGAAAGGGCTCACGGTCCTCGTCACTTTCGACGAGGAAGGCGTAGTGTCGGTGGCCGAGATGCCCGTATTCTTGCAGCGCGACAGACAGACATGCCCGCGCTTCGGCCAGGCGCTCGCACATTAGAGGTAGAGATTCGATTCGCGTTTCGTATCCACGAACGATGCCTCGAAAGCCCACTGTACGGTTTGCTTGATCTGCGCATCATCGAGCGCGCCGCTTTCGCGCACGAGCGCGAGTTCTTTCGGGAGATTTGTGCGTAGCATCGAGGGATTATCGGTATTAAAGCAGAATTTCACCCCGCCGCTCCAGAGCGCCTGCACCACCTCCTTCAGGTGCGCGGCATCGCGGATGAATTTCACACTCATGTTTGAGCTCGGACACATGCAGAGCGTGAGATCGCGCTTCGCAATGTCTTCCATGAGCTTGGGGTCTTCGTACGCGCGGAAACCGTGATTCACGCGATCGAGCGGGAGGACCTTGAGCACATGCGCCATCTCCGCGGCGGTGCCATCTTCGCCCGTATGCACGGTGGTCTTGAGCCCTGCGGCACGCGCCATTGTGTAGAGGTCGGCGTAGTCGTCGTACGAGAAATTGTCGCCTTTCGGCCCTGCGATATCGATGCCGACGACGCCGCGTCGCGCGTACTTGATCGCCTTCTTCACGATAATCTCGTTCAGCTCTTTCGAGAGACGACGATCGAGGAGGAAGATGAGCCCGGCACGCACCTGCGGGAATTCGGCGAGCGCGCGCTCCATGCCGCGGAGCGCGCCGAGGATGATGTAGTCGAGATCGCGCTCGCCCTGGCGATTGCGGAACATCGGATTGAACGAGGGTTCGAGAAGCGTGATGCCGCTCGCGCGATAGGCGCCCGATACCACCTCGTAGACTGCACGCTCCATCGCGATGGGGGAGGACTGGATGAGCTCTGTCCAGTGGAAGAGCTTGTGGTAGTCGTCCCACGTCGTCTCGGATTTGTTGAGCGTGATGAAATCATAGAATTCCTCGTACGATTTCGAGGGGAGCTTGATGCCTTGCTCGTGAGCGATGGCCCACAGGATGTGCGGCTCGACGGATTGGCCGAGGTGGAAGTGCAGCTCGGCGAGGGGGTAGGGGAATTTCTTTGTCGTTTCCATGTGCCATTGTTGCAGAAGTGAGTTGGCTTCGCAAGTGGCATTCCGCGAGGTACTATTGGACGATGGCTTTGGAAATAGAGGCAAAAATACTCGAAGTTGATGTGGCGGCCCTAGAGACACGGCTCCAAGATATCGGGGCCAAGCGGACAAGCGAGCATGTATTTCGTATACGCAATTTTGATATGCCCGGGTTTCTTTTGCGCGCCGATCATGCATGGGTGCGCCTACAGCATGAATCACACATGGAGGAGATGGAAACGCATGTGGGAGATTTTGAAACGACCGCCGCGCTTTTGCGTGCTATTGGCATGATAGAAAAACACTCGCAGGAAAAGAAGCGCACTACCTGGAAAAGGGGGAGCATCACATACGATATCGACACCTGGCCGCTTATACCGACATTTTTGGAGGTTGAGGGAGATAATTGGGCAGAAGTTGAGCGGGCGGTACGCGAACTCGGGTATGATTGGGAAAAGCGCATGGTGTGCCCGGCAAGCAAAATTTACGACCACTACGGCTTGCCCTGGAACGATTTCAAGCGCCTGACTTTCAGCGAGCAGATAAAGAAAGATGAGGGTGAGTAGTAAGTGTTGAAGAGGGGGCGTTTTTGGGCTATTCTGTGCGGACCATTGCCAGATCGTCTAATGGTAGGACTACTCCCTCTGGAGGAGTGTATCTTGGTTCGAATCCAAGTCTGGCAACCAACTATATGAGAGCTATCCCAAAAGAAAAAATAGATGGGTGGCTGCTTGAGGCCGTTTGGATGCTTCGGGAGAACGAGGGAAAATACCGCGCACGCGATCTTGTCCGCGATCTCGAAAAGCGTCTCGACCTCACTCCACACGAAAAGAGTCTAAATGACAGTGGTCAGATCCGTTGGCTCACCGCGTTCCGGTTCCGCAGCATCGGAATGGTAAAGGCAGGACTCGTCGGAAAAGAGGGAGGCTTTTGGAAACTCGTGAACAAGGATGGTATTGATCTCGATGCACTTACCCCGGAATCGCTCGCGAAGATTTGCCACGACAAGTACGCGGAGTGGAAGGAAAAGCGAGATCAGGAGGCTGGAGAAAGCGGCATAAGCCCGCACCTCATTGAAGACACGTTCGAGGCACCGCTGAATAACCTCAAAATTGATCCTCGCAAGGTGTCATTCGACGACCTGTTGAAGGGTGTGGACAAAAGCACGATTCAGATTCCGCCGTTCCAGCGCGAGTTCGTGTGGAGTCCAAAAGACATCTGCTTCCTGCTCGACAGTATCTATCGCGGCTACCCAATCGGTAGTTTTATTTTTTGGCGTACTTCCCGACGATTGCCCCATCATCGTGAAATCGGGGGCCTGAAGCTTAACGAGATATCCACGGGTACGCTCATCGACTATG
>CAZQNX010000093.1:0-3195 GCA_964595025.1 uncultured Candidatus Saccharibacteria bacterium
GTCGCCGCCTGCCGTTGCAACACCGCCGGTGTGGAAGGTGCGCATGGTGAGCTGGGTACCCGGCTCACCGATGGCCTGCGCGGCCACGACACCGATGGCCTCCCCGATATCGATAGTCTCACCGGTCGAGAGATCCATGCCGTAACACTTCTGGCATACGCCGCGTGCGACGCGGCAAGTAATCGGGGAGCGGACGGTCGCAGACGGTGCATCGCTTCCCTCTATCGCGCGCGCATCATCACGCGTAAGGAGCGCATTGCGCTTGAAGAGCGTTTCTCCTCCCGCAGTGACGACATCCTCGGCGAGGACGCGGCCAGAGAGCCTATCGGCAAAGCTGCCGCCAAGCGCTTCCTTGCCAGGGCGCGCGATGATGAGGCCCTCTTTCGTGGCACAATCTCCCTCGAGCACGACAACATCGTGCGCCACATCGAAGAGACGGCGCGTAAGGTATCCGGCGCGAGCGGTATTGAGCGCGGTGTCGGCCAAGCCTTTGCGCGCACCGTGCGTCGAGATGAAGTACTCGATCGGGGTGAGACCTTCCTTGTACGATGCGAGAACCGGGAATTCGATGATCTCGCCGCGCGGGTTCGTGATGAGACCCTTCATGCCGGCCATCTGATGGAGCTGGACAACGCTACCGCGCGCACCCGAGGTGATCATGTCGTGGACAGGGCCGGTCTTGTCGAGCGAATCGACAACGTGCTTGCGGAGATCCGCCGAGACCTTGCCCCAAATCTCGATCGTCGCGCGCTTGCGCTCGTCTTCGGTGAGGAGGCCGTTCTCGAAGTTCTCCTGCTCGCGGATGACCGCCTTGCGGCCTTCCTCGACCATCGGTGCTTTGGCGTTTGGCACGACCACGTCGGCGAGCGACCAAGTGATGCCCGCGTATGTCGCATAACGGAATCCGAACGTCTTAATCTTGTCGAGGATAGCGGGCAGCCCGTCGAGCGAGTAGTGCGCGGCAAGATCCTTCACGAGGGCGCCCATGCGCTTGTTTGTGATCTCTTCGTTCACATACGGGAAGTCGGTCGGGAGGACAGAGTTGAAGAGCAAACGGCCGACAGTGGTCTCGAAGACCTTCCCCTCGAACTGCGCGTACTTCTTACTGTCTCCTGGCAAGACCTTGATCTTGGCACGCAAGTCGACAGCGCCGAAATCGTGCGAGGTAATCGCGGAATTTGTCGAGGGGAACGAGCTCCCCTCGCCCTTCGCGCCATCGACAGCTTTCGTCATCCAGTAGCAGCCAAGGACGATATCAAGGAGCTTGGAAGCCACGACGACGTCGCCCGAACCTGGCTTGAGCACGTTCTTGTTGGCCGACATGATCTGCGATGCCTCGAGCTGCGCGTGCTCCGAGAGCGGAACGTGCACGGCCATCGCGTCGCCATCGAAGTCGGCATTGTATGCGGGACAGACGAGCGGATGCACCTGGATGGCGTTGCCTTCGATGAGCACCGGACGGAACGCCTGGATCGATTGGCGGTGGAGCGTCGGCGCGCGGTTCAAGAGTACATACTTGCCATTGATCGCCTCTTCGAGGATGGGCCACACCTCGGGTGCCTCGTCTTCGATGAGACGGCCAGCGCCGCGAATGTTGTAGGCGTGCTCGCGCGCGAGGAGCCCCTGGATCACAAACGGACGGAAGAGCTCGAGTGCCATGTGCTTCGGCAAGCCACACTCGTCGAGTGCGAGCGACGGACCGACGACGATGACCGAGCGGCCCGAGTAGTCGACGCGCTTACCCAAGAGATTCTGGCGGAGGTAGCCATGCTTACCCTTGAGGTAATCAGCGAGCGACTTGAGTGCGCGGCGCTTGCCGCCGAGGATGCCCGAGAGACCCGCACCACGGCGCATTGAGTTGTCGAGGAGAGCGTCGACGGCTTCCTGGAGGATGCGCTTCTCGTTGCGCAAGATGACCTCCGGCGCGTGGATCTGCATGAGGCGCTTGAGGCGGTTGTTGCGATTGATGACGCGGCGGTAGAGGTCGTTCAGATCGGACGATGCGTGGCGGCCGCCTTCGAGCGCGACCATCGGGCGAAGCGCAGGCGGGACGACCGGCAGGCGCGTGAGGAACATCCACTCGGGGCGGACATCGGCACGCTCAAGCGATTCAGCGAGCTGCAAGCGCTTGCGGAGCCTGTCGCGATCGGCGGCGGGAGCTTTGTCGAACTCGACGCGCAGATTCTTCACCAGATCTTTCACGTCGATCTTCTTCAGGATGTCGTAGAGCGCTTCCGCACCGATCGAGGCGCGGAACATCGCGCCATACTTCACCGCAAAGAGATGGTACGCGGCCTCGTCGAGGACGGCACCGCGCTGGATCGATTCGATTTCGCGCTTGGCCTTCGTGGCAAGATCCTTGAGGCGTGTCTTCTCGTCGGCGTTGTTGGCGGCTTTCGTCTTCATGGCGAACTCGTTCTCGAGATCCTTCAAGAGGCGCTCGCGCTCTCCCTCGTCGACCGAGGTGACGATGTAGCCCGCAAAGTATACGACTTTCTCTACTTCTGCGGCCGAGAGGCCCAGGAGCAGCGCGATGCGGCTCGGGATGCCCCGCAGAAACCAGATGTGCGCGACCGGGGTCGAGAGATCGATGTGGCCCATGCGTTCGCGACGCACGATGGCACGCGTGATCTCCACGCCACACTTCTCGCAGGTGATGCCGCGGAAGCGGATGCCGCGATACTTGCCGCAGTAGCACTCGTAGTCCTTCTCGGGACCGAAGATGCGCTCGTCGAAGAGGCCGTTCTTCTCGGGGCGCTGGGTGCGGTAGTTGATCGTCTCGGGCTTTGTGATCTCACCGAACGACCAGTCGAGGATGCGATCGGGCGACGCGAGTCGCATCACGACGGCCTCGAAGTCTTGCGGGATGGTGTCTTTCTTCTTGATGTTCATAGCAGAGCGTGATTAGCGAGAGCGGCGATGTGCCGGCGCTGGTAATGGATCGGTGCCGCCTTCGAATTCGATATCGATGCCCAAGCCGCGAAGGTGACGCACGAGGACGTTGAATGTCGCTGGCGTGTTGCTCTCTTCGATGCGCTTGCCGGAGACGATAGCATCGAACGCCACAGAACGGCCCAGGATGTCGTCGGACTTGATGGTGAGGATTTCGCGAAGCGAGTAGGCCGCGCCGTAGCCGAGAAACGCCCAGACCTCCATTTCTCCCACGCGCTGACCGCCGTTCTGTGCCTTGCCGCC
>CAZQNX010000094.1:0-3168 GCA_964595025.1 uncultured Candidatus Saccharibacteria bacterium
AACCCTATGAACAACATCCTGACCCAAAATGACATTCAATACGTCGACTACAAGGACATCGAGCTTTTGAAACAGTTCGTAAATCCGCATGGCCGCATGGTGAGCCACAAGCGTTCGGGCCTTACCTCCAAGCAGCAGCGCATGGTCGAAGAGGCAGTGAAGCGCGCCCGCTTCATGGGGCTTCTGCCGTACATCCAAAAGTAAAGAACACCCGGCCTAAGGCCGGGTTTTTCTTGTGCAGGCTTGGCCCCACGCGTATACTAGGAAGCACTATCATAACCATCCTCGTATGGAACTCTACGCGCTGCTTATCCTTGCTCTCCTTGTCGCAGCTCTCTCGCTCCGCATCGTCGAGCAGAATACTATCGCGGTCGTTGAATTTTTGGGTAAATATCGCCGCACCATGGGCGCCGGTCTCAACATCCTCGTCCCGCTTCTCGAGCGCATCCGCGAGCGAGTGACCCTGCGCCAGCAGAATTTTGCGCTCTCGGGACACTATCCCTCGAAAGACAAAGTGATAGTAACGACGGCGACCAATCTCATCTACGCCGTCAATGGTACCGACGACGGTATCAAGCGCTATGTGTATTCTCTCGAGAATCGTGGCCAGTCGATAGCTGCGGCCATCGAGAACTCGCTCCGCACCTACATCGCGAAGGAGACACACGAGGGGATTCTTGAGAAGAAGGAAGAGCTCGCGGGCCACATCAAGGCGGATCTCGAAGCGCAGTTCGACGAGTGGGGCATGCTCATCAAGAGCTTCCAGATTACCGAAGTGACGTTCCCGATAGCGATATCCGACGCCATGTCGCAAGTGGTCGCATCCGAACAGTTGCGCAAGGCTGCCGAAAACAAGGGAGAGGCAGTGAAGATCCAAGCTATCAAGGAAGCCGAAGCAGAGAAAGAGCGCAAGCGTCTGCAGGGTGAGGGTATCGCGCTTGAGCGCGAGGCTATAGCAAACGGCCTCAAGGAATCTATCCAGGTCATCAAGGACGCCACGGGCAAGGATACGACTGACGTGATGGCGCTCCTCACCCTCACGCAGTACCTCGACACGATGAAATCGATAGGCACATCCCAGAATGCGAAGACCGTATTCCTTGAAACGAGTGCCAACAAGACCAACGAGCTACTCAAGCAATTGACCGGAGCGCTAGAGTCGAGATAGTGATAGGAAACAGGGGTGTCTCTGGTGTACGGAAAAGTCCGGCGAGAAGCCGGACTTTGTGTGTGAGAGGAGACAGGTGCTCATGATCGTCCCGCTTCCAGGGTTACCTGTCTCCTCGCCCCCGTGAAGCGGGAAAGGACCGCTAACACTGTACTCTCTGGAGAAGGCCGCGGTCAAGCGCGCTCAACGTATTCGCCACTCTCGGTATTGATGCGGAGCACGTCGCCCTCTTTGATGAACATCGGGACGGTGATATCGGCACCGGTCTCGAGCTTTACTATCTTTGAGCCGCCCTGGGCGGTGTTGCCGCGGACGTCGGGCGGAGCCTCGACGACCTTGAGCTCCATCTTGATGGGGAGCTTCACGGTGAAGATGCTGTCATTGAACGACTGTGTCTCCACCTCCGTGTTTGGCTTGAGAAATTTGCCGCCTTCGCCGATCATGTCGTCGGTAAGCGAGAAGCGGCTCGATTTGTTCCCGATCTCGTGGAAGATCCACTCACCCTTGCGTGCATCATGAAAGACGAAGACAGCGGGCTTTTTGGCGATCTCGGCCTCTTGGAGCTTATCGGACTGCGCAAAACTGTGTTCGATAGTGTTGCCCCGAATGAGGTGGCGCATCTTGGTCTGGTTGACCGGTCGGCGCTGTTGCTTCTGCATGATGTTATTCCATACGCAGACATACGGCTCACCTTCGATGAGGCACGCGACACCGGGACGGATCTCGTTGTAGTTCAACATAGGCGACAGTATAGCCGAGAATTACTCGATGTCTAGAAAATACAAGCGGGCGGATTCGTCTTGAATCCGCCCGCTTTCTTGACGCATACCTCAGGTTGTTTCAAGAAGTCCGGGCACTTCTTTTCTGAAGTTTGCTTCGCTTATGATGCGACCGTATTCGTCCTGCGGCCACACAACCATAACCACGCGTTCAGCAAACCTGGTCGCGTGGGCAGATTTAAATTCCGAAACAACAGGGTCTGATCGCGCGAATGCGAGTAGTACGTCGCTGGTGTTGGTGGTAGCAGGCCCGAGTGGCATATACACGAATTCATCGGGGCCCACGGGGGTGCCGACGTGAATGGGTCGGGGATGGGTTCGTGCAAGCGCTTGATACTGCCTTGCCGTCGATGAGTTCACGACAACCTCCTTTGCTTTCTTACACGAGATTATCACCGGATTGAGCCAAGCGCTACTCCTCACTGCCGCCGCTACTCCCACCGCCGAGCACACCGCCACCTTCGGCGAGGCCTTTGCGTATCTCTTTCAGGAGCTGATTGAGGATCGGCTTACTCTCGCGCAAGAACGTGCGCGCGGCGTCATATCCGCGCCCCATCTTGTGCTCGCCGTATTCGTAGCTTCCGGCCGAAGATTTCTTGACGAGGCCGAGCTTCTCGCCGAGCGCGAGTGCTTCGCCCTCCTTCGAGATACCCTCGCCGTAGAGCATGTCGAATTCGGTCTGGCGGAACGGAGCCGCTATCTTGTTTTTCACGATCTTTACACGGTGGCGGCCACCCATGATCTCGTCGCCTTTCTTTATCTGTGCGACGCGCCGGATGTCGATGCGTACCGAGGTGTAAAACTTGAGCGCCTTGCCGCCCGGCGTCGTTTCGGGATTGCCAAACATGACACCGATCTGCATACGGATCTGATTGATGAAGATGACGATGGTCTTTGTCTTTGCGACGATAGCGGTGAGCTTGCGCAAGGCCTGGCTCATGAGCCGCGCCTGCTTGCCCACATGCTGCGCACCCATGTCACCCTCGATCTCGTCTTTCGGCGTGAGTGCCGCGACCGAGTCGATGACGATGACATCGATCTTGCCGCTGCGCACGAGCGATTCCACGATCTCAAGCGCTTGCTCGCCCGTGTCGGGCTGCGAGACGAGGAGTGTATTGATATCGACACCTATCTTCTTCTCATATTCCGGATCGAGCGCATGCTCCGCATCGATAAATGCGCAGATGCCGCCTTTCTTCTGTGCTTCGGCGATGGCATGCA
>CAZQNX010000095.1:0-2076 GCA_964595025.1 uncultured Candidatus Saccharibacteria bacterium
GGTCGTGAGCTCCTTCTTCGCGCGCTCGATGGCCTGGAAAATCATGAAGCCCTTGTTCTCGAGAATCAGATTTTCCAGATTGTCTATCAGGGCGGGATTGCTCGAGGTCCGCCGCACATCTCGGATTGCTTGCAGTGTCTTCCGCTCCCTAAGGAATGGAATCTGATGCCAGCTGCAGAGGCTCCGCACCATATGGGCAGGGATGGGGAGGCTATCCCCGGTCATGCCTCGATAGGTCGTGTCGCGGCCGAAAGTCGGCGTGACCTTGGACCACATGATGCGTCCGTCGAACGTGTCGCCACCGATGTAGACACCGCCGACGGCGAGAACGCTTTCGCGCTTCTGCTGTGCCGTCATAGTGCCGCCACGCAGTCGCATGACGCAGAAGTCGGATGTGCCGCCACCGAAGTCGCCCATGAGGACGGTCTTCTCCTCGTTTGCGGCAAGCGTTGCTCGGTATGCGAGGGTTGCGGCAATCGGCTCCAGCTCGAAACTGATCGAACCGAATCCGGCCTGTTTCGCGGCTTTCCTGAGACGACGCTCCGCGAGAGCGTCCTTATCGGCGTCCTCGGAGAACTCGACGGGCCGTCCGAGCGTCACGTCTGTCAGCACGACTCCGCTCCGCTCTTCGCCGATCCGTTTGATTTCCTTGAGGATGATCGTGACGAGATCCTCGATGCTGTAGCGTGTCCCGAAGATGAGCGTATCGGTGAACGAGGGTTGTGAAAGGAAGGTCTTGATAGATTGAAGGAACCTTCCGTACATCCCGTGTGATTCGACGTATCGATCGACGGCGCGTTGTCCCACTTCGATGCTCTTGTCTTCATCGAAGTGGATGACCGAGCGCAGTGTCTTCTCTGATGATTCGCGATTGTTGATCCGAATCACTCGCGTTGTGCCCCCAGACCTGACCGAAAGGGCAGAGTTGGAGGTGCCGAAGTCCAGTCCAGCGGTTGCTGTCATGGCTTTTCTCCCTGTGTGAATGACCAAAGGCGGGCTTTTTTATAACACGCAGAGTGCCATAAATCAATTTTGACGCAGTCACCCAATCGTTGTTCGCTCCCAGGTTTTGTGATACATGTTGCGCAGGAAGATCATTCACAATCTCACATGAGGAGGTAACACATGTGCGAGACCATCGTCCTTATCACTCCGCCCACGATCTCGCATCGTACGGCGGAGGAAACCCTGGCACTCGGCTATCTGGCCACGGTGCTCAGGTCGGCTAAATACGAGGCTCGTATCATCGACAGCTGGGTAGAAGGCCTGGATGCGGATGCGGCCCTGAAAGAAATTGAAGCGCTCGGTCGTCCTGCAATGGTCGGCATGTCTTGCTACCGCTCAAATCTGGAACAGGCCTCAAACTTGCTCAGATCGCTGCGAATGCGGTTCGGTTCGGACCTCCCTGCGTTCTGTGGCGGCTACGGTCCCACCTTTCAGCCAGAAGATTTTCTGAATGAAGGGTTTGACGTAGCTGTTATCGGCGAGGCAGAACACATCATTGTCTCGCTCGTAAATGTCCTGAAGGCTCGGGATACGCAATCGCTCGCAGCAGTGCCGGGGGTCGTCTTTCTCAGAGATGGCAGGGTGGTGAAGACATCTCCCGCAGCCCCGATGGTGAATCTCGATCAGGTAGCATTTCCGGCGCGCGATACGATCGCTTCTGTCATGAGGCAAGGCAGCTTCGTGAATTTGTGTACATCACGCGGCTGTATGGCAGCGTGTACGTTCTGCTCCGTGTTCGCCTTCGCGCTCCTAGGTCACAAAGATCTCAGATGGCGCGGCAGGAGCATCGGTAGCATCGTCGATGAAGTGGCGTTTCTCTACGAACGATACGGAGTACGTCACATCAAGTTTGTCGACGATAGCTTCGTCGAGCCTCCACGTGATGCACTGTGGGCTGATCGCTTCGCAAACGAACTTGCGAGAAGAGGTCTTTCAATCCGGTTCCGGACGCAGGTTCGGGCAGATAGGTTGACCGAACCGCTCGTAGAAGCACTCGGGAATGCAGGGTGGTTTGCGACCAGTGTCGGAGTTGAGAATGCATCGCCGACAGCACTGAAGCGCATGAACAAG
>CAZQNX010000095.1:2086-3166 GCA_964595025.1 uncultured Candidatus Saccharibacteria bacterium
GTACGCAGATAATGTTCGTGAGGTTGAATTGCTGGAGCGTCATGGCATCTACGTGCAGATGGGGATGATACTCTTTGACCCGTACACGACTGTGCAGGAACTGAGAGAAAATCTACGGTTTCTGCAGGGAACACAGTGGCCGGTGAACAAAGGCATCTTCACTGAAATGTATGCCGCAGAAGGCACCGCGTTCACGAAGACACTTCGTAAGCGGGGCGAGTTGTCGCCTGATTCGGAACATCAGAATCATGCGTACATGGTGCACGAGTCGCATGCGGCCCGTGTCTATGCTCTGCTGAAGCGATGGCATCGTTCCCATTCGCGTGTCTACGACTGGGTGATCGATTCGATATCGGCACCTAAGGTACTCCCGGATGATGGCTATCGGGCTGTCCATGCACTCTGTCGCCAGCTCTGGTCTCTCGACGTCCGGTTCTTTGAAGAAGTACTGGACCATGTTCAGGAGACGACGAGTACCGAAGATGATGCGTTTATCGGACGGCAGATCCAAAACAGCATTGGCACATATGGTGGCGTCGAAGTCTCCATTAGTGCACTCTATAGCCGTTACGGCCTCCGGTATGACGCTGCCCCAAATCCATTCCTTACGAGAAAAGGAGAGAAGCAATGAGAGACGTCAGCATTGAGAACATCGGGTGGACTCTCGGTAACGATTGTCCCTACCGATGTCCGCACTGCTACTCGACGATCGTGAGGAATCGCGGTCGCAATCTCGAAGTAGCGGACGTCGATCGCATCGTGTCCCAATTGGCGTTGATGCGAATCAAGACCGTAAACCTTGGCGGGAATGAGCCCATCTTCACCGGTGGGCCAGATCCGAGCAACACGGTCTTGCCACACATCATCCGGTCGCTTCATGCCGCTGGAATCGCAGTCGGACTCACGACAGCGGGTATAACGCTCACGTACTTGGAGCGGTTCTTCCCAGATGCTGTCTTGCTGCTCAACGACTGCGACATCAGTATCGATAGCCCGTTCGCGCGTGAGCACAATCAGAACAGGGGAGCATCCTTGTTCAATCATGCGCTTCGGGCAGTGGAGATATGCAGGAAGTACGGC
>CAZQNX010000096.1:0-2846 GCA_964595025.1 uncultured Candidatus Saccharibacteria bacterium
TATGGGTAGTCATTGTAAAGATATAAATAACTTGGTTGCATATTTGCTTCAACAGCAACGGCATTGTACGTCTTTGGAACGTTTGGGTACATATTAGATGCAAACATAATTTTAGCCTTGTATTGCACTCCGTAAAATTCGCATGGATTATCGTATTGGTTATGCCTGTATAATTGTCCTGCTTTGAAAGAATACAGTTCGTTTTGAATGACGGCAAAGCCTTCTGGATTGAAAGAATAGCTACCTATCCATCGGTCATTTTTAAGGTCATAAACAATGGTTTTACCCTGCATATCCAGTATATCAAATGGGTAGATGGTATTGCTTTCTGCATCTATGTTGCTGCTGAAAACGGGTAAATATCCTTTAGGTGGATCGGTTGCCAATTTGGGAATAGAAAACAGCAATTCATCATGTGCAGGGTCAACGGCTGAAAAAACAAATGGCCTCCCTCCAAGGGCTTCTATTTCGGCTGCGGTCATGGAATTGTACTGATAGCACCAATTTTTCCAGAAACGTATCATTTTGTAGTTGGAAACAGGGAACAGTCCATTAGCGGAATATTGTATTACCCTGCCATTGTTTGCATCCAGCCAATACACATTACCCCTGTATTCAACAACGCTTTCCGGGTTTATGGTTCCAAAACTTCCTTTGAGAACATTTACTGTTCCGATTACATTAGAGGCTTGTGCCAGAAAAGCATTGCTACTGGCTCCTACTAACTGAACTTCTCCAAGATAGCAAGATGCCGTTTCTTGCTCTCCAATAGCCAACATTACATTGCCCTGTTCCTGAACTTTGCTGGTTTGTTGTAGTTTTCTTAATGTACCAAGTGCTAATGGAAGTATTTTCTCATCAAGTGCATCAAAGGTACTTAGCCCGTTTGTTTGGCTTCCCTCAATAATTACATTACTCCATTGTACCGCCGTGTATTTTTGAACCTGTATAGAATTGATTACAAAGTTTGGTTCCCCGCTATTGGTATTCCATTCTTTCCAGAATTTTACTGCCGGAGACATATTTTCTGCATTGTAGCTTCCGGTTGGTGAAAACCGTCCAAATCTATACACATCACCGTAAATATTCCCGCCAAGACTACCATAAGTCCGGGTAATATCACCGGGATTATTTATTGCAATGGTAAGGCCAGTAGTGTAGTATGGTTCAGAACCAAGTTCTGCATAAGGGCTATACAACTCAAATATTATATTAGGCTGTGTGGCAAAGTTCCCAAGATTTTCAAGCGTTGCTATTACATAGTTTCCATCTTGGGTAATTATTTTAAGTGAATATATTGTTGCACTTGCTGATAGCCATAACTTTATTACATCGTTTTCCTGAAACTGGTATCCCATCCCGGCTGCATTGAGCAGACCTAAATCAATAGCAAGCCCGTATGCACCATTAGAATAAGCATCCTGATAAGTTATCAGGCTTGTAGCAGGGTCTTTAATGGCGTACTGCATTTTTCCTGCTTTTGCCTGAACAAAAAACCGGGTGCGAAGATTTTTGGTCATTACTATTTCGTAATAGTACGCATCTTCTGGTATTTCGTTTACAGCATTTGCATTTGAAAGTGTCCACGCTATATAGTAATAGTATGTTGAATCAAGATAATCCCTGTCGGGTACTGTAAATCGAAGGGTATCGTTTGTAAATACGTTCCCTATAACCCTTTTATACTGGTCACGGAATATAATGCCTATCTGGTATGTGCTGGCACTATGAAAAGATGGGTTTTGATAAGGGGTATGATTTGTTTCCGGCACAAGGCTTATTGCCAGCGAACTTAGTGTAGGCGTATTGTACGATACAGTATTATTCCCTAAAAACAATCTGTTAAGGCCGGTTTCAAGTGTTTCACTTAAAATGGGTACGCTGTCAAATGGCTTTACCGAATAATCATCACTAAGGGCAATTCCTATCCTGTTATTATAAAATACATAACTAAGCGGGTCTATGCCTGCATTGTGATTTGCTATTTCAGTTGCTTCGGATGCTATTCGTTTATCCCAAGTTTTAATTATAAAAAATCTTGTGCTTCCAGCATACCGAACACAAAAATCAACTGTTTGAACATCTTGTGGTATATGCGGGGCGTTCCCGCTTGCGTCTGTTGCTACTAATTCTACGGCATTGTAGGTATCTGTTATGGTATTGTAGTTAACCAGTTTTGATACCGGGGATAGTACGCTTATTTCATTATCCCTGAATGTAAACCGCCATGCAAAATATCCCGCAAATTCCTCAACAAAATTAACCGTTACGCCTCCAAGTGTTGTTTTACTTGGATTAAGTGGGTAGGCGGGTGGCATCCGTATAAGCGAAATAACGCTTGCTTCAAGCGGGTTTGTGTATGCTGTTTGTGAAGTAGAATAAGACGGGTTATTCATTTTGATAGCCGCATCAATATTCAGTTTTCTTGGCTGGTTGTAATTGTCTGTCCAATACGCAACCCCGTTTACTACCCGGCCATGTATAAGATGGTCTTTGCTAAAATTAAGTCCGCCTGTTACCTGTGAAGACAAAAGTGCCAGATAAATAGTATCTGTTGTTCTGTCGTAAACTTCTATTTTGTGTTGGGTGGTTGTTTGGTTGGCATAAAAATAAACAATCCGATTGCCAACAATATCCTCTATTTTACCTATCTCAATAAAACTTACAGAAGGTGATGGTGTGGATATTCGCAGCGTACCTCCAATACTTTCAATGGTCGCCGTATAACCTTTATCGGTACTTGCAGAACGTATGTTTTGAGCATTTACCCATTGGTTTTTACCTACGGCAAAAAAATCATCATCGGCATTAAGTATGCCGCCATCCTGACCTAATTCAGCAAAATA
>CAZQNX010000097.1:0-2837 GCA_964595025.1 uncultured Candidatus Saccharibacteria bacterium
CGCGACGAACACCGGCATCGCATCGACCCAGGCATCGACCGCCGCGACGAATGCGGCGACCTCGCTCTCGACCTCGCTCAAGAGCGCCGCCGCGACGCTTGATGACGTGGTGCGCGTGAAGGCCGACGTACTCTTCGCGAATCCCACGAGTCCGATGCCGCGTCTCTCGAGCTACACTATCCCTGATTCGCAGCTCGTCATCGATATCGAGACGCAGCGTGCCTCGCTCGGTGCGACGCTTGATGCCGCACGTCTTGCCGCCGAATCCGGCGCTACAGACGATCTCGACACGCGCGCAGGCCGCATCCTCGCCGAAGCGCGCACTGTCCAGGCTTTTCTCGACGACACCATCACGGCAATGAATCAGGCCGTGCCGAACACCTACTTCTCTGCGACAACGATAGCCACGAATCAGTCTTCGCTCACGGGCGCGCGCTCTTCGGTGCTTGCGGCCATCTCGAGCGTGACCGCCGCGCGCGCGGCGTATGATGCCGCGCAATCGGGCGCGCAGACCGCCTCGAACGCCGCGACGACTGGCACCGAGAGCGATATCGCCTCGGCGCGCGCGAGCCTGAAGACCGCACAAGGCTCGCTCGATGCGGCGCGCGCGAACCTCGACAAGACATACATCCGCAGCCCTATCTCGGGCACGATCGTGAGCCTACCGATTACACGCGGCGATTTCGTTCCCGCATTTTCGCAGGTCGCTGTTGTCTCGAATCCGGGTGCGTTGTATGTCGAGGCGCAGGTAACACCCGATGATGCGCGCACGATAGCGGTGGGGAATCCTGCCACCGTATCTGGCTCGGTACCCGGCACGATCACCTTCGTCGCGCCCGCACTCGATCCGCTGACAGGGAAGATTCAGGTAAAGGTGGGCATCATCGGCGACCAGGGCGCACTCACCGATGGCGAGGCAACCTCGGTCGCGCTCGGGCGCATCGCGACAGCTTCGGCGACGAAAAAGCCGCAGGCAGGAAAAGCGATTCAGATTCCTATCGCCGCCGTGAAGATCACACCTGCGGGCCCGATTGTCTTTACCGTGAGCGCGAGCTCGACCCTTGTCGCGACACCCGTACAGCTCGGGGCTATCGTCGGCGAGCGCGTCGCGGTCTCGGGCGTATCGGCCGATATCGAGATCGTGACGGACGCGCGCGGATTTGCCGCCGGAGAGCGCGTCGTCGTCGCGTCGTCGACCGACGCCTACTAGCCGTATGCTGTGGCTCTGGAACTTCTTCCTCGGTAAACGGCAGTTCACGCGCGTGCTCCTCGGCACGCTCGTCATCGCCGGATTCTGGGCGCTCGTGTCGATTCCGAAAGAGAATTTTCCCGAAGTTATCATCCCAAATGGCTATGTGGTGACCGCACTCCCGGGTGCATCGGCCGCCGACATGGAAACTCTGGTGACGAACAAGCTCGAAGACAAGATAGCCGGTATCGCGAATATCGACACCATCACTTCGCACTCGGTCGAGGGGAGTTCGGCTATCAATGTGCAGTTTGTCGCGAGCGCGGATATCGATCAGTCGATCCAGGATCTGCGCGATGCCGTTGCGAAGGCAGTGCCCGAATTGCCCGACGATGTCATCACGCCGCAGGTCTTGAAGATCAATTTTTCCGACCAACCAATCCTCGTCGTCTCCATCGCGGGCGATCTCCCCGCAAGCGAATTCTCGGCGCTCGGCAAGCTCGTGCAAGACGAGATCGAGGGCGTGGCAGGCGTCTCCTCGGTGACGCTCGCAGGCGTCCCCGAGCGTGAGGTGTCTGTCATCGTGCGACAGGAAGCACTCATGCAGTTCGGGCTCACGCTCCCGGGTGTCGTCGGGGCGCTCTCGGCAAGTAATGCGTCGGCTCCGGCGGGGAGCATCTCGTTCGATGGCATCGATTACGCGATCAGCTTCAAGGGAGATCTCACCGATCCGGCAGAAATCGTCAACGTGGCGGTGGGGCAGAAGAACGGCTCGCCGATATATCTGCGCGATATCGCGGTTGTGTCCAATGGTCTTGCCCCGGCGGCGACGTACTCGCGCCTCTCTCTCGACGGCACACCGAGTCAGCAGGCGATAGCGCTCACCGTCTACAAGCAATCGAGCGCGGGCATCCAGGCTACGGCCGATTCGGTGCGTGCGCGCATCGAATCGATGCGAGAGACCGAGCTGCGCGGACTCGCCGTCTTCATCCCGCCAACGACGGACGCGGGCGCACAGGTCGCCGAGCAATTGGGCGAGCTGACGAAGACCGGCATCGAGACGGTGCTCCTCGTCATGGCAGTGCTTCTCATCACCATCGGGTGGCGCGAATCGCTCGTCGCGGCGCTCTCGATACCGCTCTCGTTCCTGATCGCATTCCTCGCGCTCTATCTCACCGGTAATACGCTCAACTTCATCTCGCTCTTCGCGCTCATCCTCGCGGTCGGCATCCTTGTCGATAGTGGCATCGTCATGACCGAGGCCATCCATGCGCGCGCGAAGCCCGGCGTGCGACCGCTCGATGCGGCGCGAGAGGCGCTGCATGATTACGCCTGGCCGCTCATCGCCGGCACGATGGCGAGTGTTGCCGTCTTTGCGCCACTCTTCTTCATATCGGGCATCGTGGGTAAGTTCATCGCGGGCATTCCGTACACTCTCATCTTTGTCTTGCTCGCGTCGATATTCGTCGCGCTCGGGCTCGTACCAATCATCGCGCTCATGCTCACGGGCGGCACACGCAACAAGCTCGAAGAGCGCCAAGAGGAGTACACCGAAAGACTGACCGAGTGGTACAAGGAGAAGCTCCGCGCGTTTCTGCTCGCGACCCGCTTCCACAAGTGGTTTACTCGCGGGCTCGGCGTCCTGTTT
>CAZQNX010000098.1:0-2597 GCA_964595025.1 uncultured Candidatus Saccharibacteria bacterium
CGCGACAGGATCTATCTCGCTGCCGGCGGCATCCAGGAGCCCCTGTCGTTGGAACGCGAAGATGCGATAGCCGTTCGTCGCGTTCGTTGTGACAGTAAGTTGCTGCGCGGCGATACGCGGCGCACCCGATGGAAGAGCGCCGAAGTGTACCCCGGTCGCAGTGGTCCCTATGTCAGTAGTCACCCCCTCGAGCGTTGTTGCTGAAGTGACACCGCTGATAGAAGCGGAGAGGGTCGTGCCTCCTGTTGCCAAGCTCGGGTAGCTCCCACCGCCCGCGTACGGGACGCTCGTGCTCGCCATTGCGTTTACGAGCCGGAAAAAGTAGGTGGTATTGGGCGGGGCACCCGATTGTACGATCGTGAATTCATACTCGGTCGTCGCACTCTTCTTGTGCGTGAAGGCCGAGGTGCTCGTCCCGGATTCATTGTGCGTGCCACACCCATCTCCGACGCTCGCGACACAACTATCGGCATCGGAAAGGAGTGCCGTTGTAATGATGCCATTGTCGCTACCTCCCCCGTCGGCATAACACCACACGGAACTTCCTGTACAGCTCCACTGCTCGGCAACCAAGAGCGCGCCTGTCGAAAAATCAGATGAGGTGGAATACTGGAGGAAGAATTTAGTCCCCGCTGCGCCGATGTCCGCCACTTCGCCTACGGTGACGCGGAGCTTCAGCGGGTCGCCGCCATTGATATTGAGGGGGGCCGCATTCTCGGCAGCGAGCGCGCTCGTCGGCGTCTCGCTCGCTTCATCCCCATACCAGCGCCAGGCCTGCGACTGCGGAGTAAATGTATCGAAATACATGAAGCCTGCTGCGAGCGCAAAATTCGTGCTTGCCGATTCGCCCGTCGCCGTCTGCGCACCCGTCCAGAAAGCAGAGAACCCCGTCGAGGAGCCGAAGCCGCCGAACGCATCGAGTATCGTGCCTTTCGTGAGGAAGCTCGTACTGAACGTGTCGGCGCGCGAGAGAAGCGGCAGTGCGAGCACGACGATGACGAGCGCAAGGACGGGGCCCCTATTCATAATCTTCGCGATGAGACCTCCTCATAGACCACTCCCGAGATGCGAGCGATAAGCTCCTCTTGAGCCTCCCAATCACTCCCCCGCGTCATGACACACAAGAGGTACGGATTACGGGGGTAGTAGATAATCCCGCAATCGTGCAATTCTTTTGTACCATCGACAGCGAGGCGTTCTCCAAATTTATGTGCAACACGAATTTCCTTGGGAACTCCTGCCACAAGCCCTGCTGTAAACGAAGATTCTGCGAGCCACCCGAGAATCATGTCAGAATGTTTGATATCGAGATATGAGGCGTTGAAAAGGAGCGTGAAGAGCGAAGCGTACCCGCGCACCGAGAGGGTCCGCTCGAGACGAGTTTTGGGATCAAAGAATCCGAGTTCCTGAAATGTCTCTTGCCGAAGCTGCTGACGAGCCTCACTTGCCTGTAAGAACGAATCGAGTGTTTCGTATGACGCATTGTCAGAGTAGGAGAGCATGAGGTGGATAAGCTCGGCGACGGTGTATTCGTCCCCCTCCCGCGCGCTTTCGGGAGGCACAGTACGCTGAAGCCCGACCGTCGTCGCACCAGCGTAACGCATTTTCGCTCCCAGAACGCCGGGCTGCGCCGTTTCCGCGTTCATATAGACCAGTGCTATGGGCAGCTTGAGGAGCGATGCGGGTGCAAAAGAATCGAGCTCGTTGATACCGAAAACCGGACCGCGCTTCAGATCGCGAAAATATACCGCTGCACGCACGACTCCGTCCCCGCGGGCAGAGACTGCCATGTCGGCTATCTCTTGTTGCGTGGCAATATAACTTGTCTTCAGGATTGCATCCGGCTCGCCGCAGACAATATCAGTGTTTACGAACGTGTCGCGCGTATCGCACGGACGATCGCTCCATGCAAGGGAAAGTGCACATACCCCCACGCCGCAGAGGACACCGATTCCGAATACAGTGGGCACACGAGTAAAGTACTTCATAGGACATCTACTGATCCAGCGCGATCGGCGCGACTTCGATGATGAGATCGGCGCTTGGGCGGTACAAGATCGCGCGTGCGGCACGCGGATACATGAGGACAACATCACCCACCTGCGCACGCTCGAAGAACGCCTGGCCGCGCAGCGGTTCCATGTCGGTCACGGTGGCCACGGTCGGGGTCTCGTCCGGAAGGAGGATGAGCTTCCCTGCCGCAGCGACGACATCGGCGGGTACCGGCGCACCTGCCGGCAAGCTGCCTGCGGTATAAGAGACATTCGGAGACTGTATCCGTATCAGCGCACCCAGGAGGATGACTGCCGCGACTGCCGCGAGTACTGCTCCGGCTGCTACCCAGATGGTGCGGGACATGCGCACCGGTTTCTGCGGGCGCGCGGCGAGGGGCGGCACCGGCGCAGGCGATACATCGCGCGAGACCGGCGGCGGTGCCACGCGCGTGAGACGTATCACCGAACCGCCGCCCTCTCGAGGTGAGTGTTCCATATGATTATCGCCCGGCGCGTATCGTCTGCATGATGCGCGATGAGTCTTTGAGATTCTCCCAAAAGAGGATGCTCGATTTCGGGATGAAGATCGTGCTTTCTGGTCCG
>CAZQNX010000099.1:0-2574 GCA_964595025.1 uncultured Candidatus Saccharibacteria bacterium
CCTTGTTGACATTCTGGCCGCCTGCTCCGCCCGCGCGCGAGAATTCCATCTCGATATCGCCCGGATTCACGTCGATCTTGACTCGCTTGTAGACAGGCATGATGGCCACGCTTGCGG
This sequence comes from uncultured Candidatus Saccharibacteria bacterium, assembly GCA_964595025.1. Taxonomy (GTDB): domain Bacteria; phylum Patescibacteriota; class Minisyncoccia; order Phycocordibacterales; family UBA2100; genus UBA10103. Next base: position 118 of record CAZQNX010000099.1, read on the forward strand.
TAGAGGTGTGAATGCGACCCGCCTTCTCGGTCGCCGGCACGCGCTGGACACGATGCACGCCCGATTCGTACTGGAGCGTCTTGTAGCAATCGACACCCTTCACCTCGAAGGTGGCCTCCTTGATTCCGCCCGCCGCGGCACGCGATTCATCTACCTTCTTCGCGCTCCATCCTCGCACCTGAGCGTATTTCACATACATGAGCGCGAGTTCTTCGGCAAAAAGCGCGGCCTCTTCGCCGCCGACACCCGCGCGAACTTCGAGGACGATCTCGTTCGGCCACTCGCGCTCGTCGTCCTTGCCGACGATTCCCTCTATCTGGGAGACGAGCGCATCCTTCTGGGCACCGATGTCGGCAATCTCGGCTTCCGCGAGCTCTTTCATCGTCGGGTCTACCTCGAGGAGCTCGCTGGCATCCTTTTCGGCTTGCGAAAGGCGCCCCCACTCGGACACGAAGAATGCGACGCGCGGATCGTCAGCGTAATCAGTTGGATTGAGCTTCATGTCGGTCATAGTAACGTCCTCCCTATCTTACTCCAAAAAGCGACGACATACCTTGCTGCCGTGTCTCGCAGGCTGTCGAGCCGAGAGTCAGCGCTGCCGCAGCAGCGGCAGACAGCGACGGCAGCGAGGTATGCCGTCGCAAACACGCACCCTACTTCTTGGCCGCGGCGGCGCGCTTCTTAAACTTGTCGACGCGGCCTGCCGTGTCGACGATCTTGCTTTGGCCCGTGTAGTGCGGGTGCGAAGCAGACGAGATTTCCACCTGATAGAGCGGATACTCCTTGCCATCATCCCACTTGGCTGTTTGTGAAGTAGCAATCGTAGACGCGATGAGGAATCGCTTGCCGGCGGTCACATCCTCGAAGATGACGAGGCGGTAGTCTGCGGGGTGGGTATCCTTTTTCATGTGGAGGCATTTATACCAAAAAAACCTGCCTTATGCAACTTTTCCAAGCTCCCGTATCAGATTGCGCAGGCCACGTGCACGCCCATGGGACGAAAGACCGAGATACGACCGCACGACCGGATCTCCCGCCTCCATCCCCGCGCAATTTCTCACCGCCCGCCGCCTCGTACTTGTGCGCAATACGCGATGATCGGGAAAGTGCACCCAACCGAGAAAGTCGATACCGGAGGCAAAAGTGGCGATGGAAACTTTGCGCGGATGCAGCGTGAGCTTTAGATACGGTTCGAGAAAGTCTGCTATTTGTGGAACGAGCGATTCGAGTTGCGATTTTTTGCGCGCCAGGATCACAAAGTCATCAGCGTAACGGATATAGTACCTTGTCTTGAGTTTGTGCTTCACATACTGATCAAACTCATTCATGTAGATATTCACAAAGAGCTGGCTCGTGAGATTGCCGAGTGGAAGACCTTTTCCCCGTGTGGTCGAGTGAAAACTGCGTACGACTTTCATGATGAGTGCTTGGGTGCGTTCGTCGTGGATGTGGCACGCCAGGATCTCGAAGAGGGTCTGTTGGTCGATCGAGGCGAAGAACTTCTTGACATCACACTTCAATACCCAACAGGTGCGGGTGTGGTTCTGGGAGACCGTGTATGCATACTCGCGTAATCGGTTCATGGCCCGATGCGTGCCCTTGTTCACCCGACATGAATACGAATCGTCGATGAATGTATGATCAAAGAATTGGTACAGGACGCGATGGATCGCGTGGTGTACAAGTCGGTCGCGCACTGATGCCTTGTGGATGTCGCGGGGTTTAGGATCGCTGATCTTGAACGCGTGATACGCGCCATGTCGGTATGTCTGACTTTTGAGATCGCGGTGCAACGCGAGGATATTGTCCATGAGTCGCCACTGGAATTGCTGCACGTCGGGTTTATTCCGCTTGCCACGGATGAATTCTTGCCAAGCCGAGAGCAAATTCTCGACCGATGTGATATCGTCGTATGCGTATGGACACTGTTTCCGGGTCATCAGGGAACGCTACCCCCCCCCGAGGGTTTGCGCAACCACGATTGCTGCCGGTGCTGGAGCGATTGAAGGACGCATACCTTTTATGGCATGAAAGTCACTCGATACTGCCCAAGATTCATCAATACACAGTCGGGGCGCGGGCCGACATGCTACTTATCGAAATGATTGAGATGATATCCGCTGCAGCCTTCCTCCCACGCCCGGAAAAATTACCGTATATCCGCGCAGCGATCCGCAAGCTCGATACGGTAAAACTGTTGTGTCTGATACTCTGGGAAAGCAAGTCGCTCGATACGAAAAAGTACGGCGCCCTGTCTGTGAAGCTCGACGAGATCGGCAAGATGCTCGGTGGGTGGCAAGGACAGTTGGTGCAAAACTCAACCCCGCGCGAGCGGGGTGAGAAGTGAAGAGAATTGCGCACACCAGCGAACGACCAGTTGTCGTTCCAGTCGTTGTCGTTGCGGTTGACGTTGACGTTCCGCTCATCGTCCCAGCGGTTGAACGTAGCGTAGCATAT
>CAZQNX010000100.1:0-804 GCA_964595025.1 uncultured Candidatus Saccharibacteria bacterium
CACCCCCTGGTACTCAACATCATTACATCAAGCCGCGTCTGCGCCCTTTTTGCCGAACATGTCCACAGTACGAAATTAGAGCCAGGGTTTGTGTCGGTATAGCTGTTACAATGAAGGCCATGCATCCTCGTCTGTGGAGGTCGCGCTATGTATCGATCTTTGTTGCAGTAGCCCTCCTGTTTTCCGGGGTTACTCCAAGTGTGTTCGGTCAAACAGCTGATCAAGCAAATGCTTCCTGCCAACCAGTCAAGGACATGGAAGGAAAGAAGTGCAACACAACAGTCCAAGGCGCAATCATCCAAGGGACATGCCAAGGTGGGTCTTGTAAGGCGGTGAGTTCCTCAAACATCGACGGAAAGCAAGAGGCGGTAAATGAAAACACGACCGAGATACAAAAGAGTGCGACCGAGCAAGCACATCAGGTAAATACTGACCCCGTGTCTTGCGAATACTGCGATGATCGCTATGCGGGCGGCCAACAAGGAGAACAACTTCTGCGCCAGAATGTTCAAGAAGCACAAGGGCGTGGGGAGGACACCAAATTTCGCTTTGATAATACGAGTTCCAACGGAACGATAGGTGGTGGAGAGATACGCCTGGTCGGGGGCGCGGATGACATGGCCGCAATACGCGAGATTGCTGGGAGTTACTCGCCAGAAAGCAGTGGAGAATCTGGATGCGACTTTTGCAGTGATAGTTATGCAGGACTCAATGCACAACAACATACGCTCCTGTTTGTTGGGGATACCTCTTTTGCTTCGGGGGTACGGAGTGCCCTGGATGATTTTTGGAGTTGGGACAGAA
>CAZQNX010000100.1:814-2494 GCA_964595025.1 uncultured Candidatus Saccharibacteria bacterium
TTTTCACAGGGTTTTAGTGTAGCGCCAACACCTTCTTGGGTACCTAGTAACCTGACCGGTTTTTCTGGTGAGTCATTTTCTATTATATCTGGAGAGAACGATATGGGTTCCATGTATCTGGGTGGTGCTTTCGGAAATCAACCGAGCATTCCTCCGACGATGCTAAACGGTAGCGGTCTGCGGCAGGTCTTTGGCCAAGGTTCCGTTGTGTACGGCGCGGGCGCTAGTCCCCAATCCGGAGCCGATGCTTTCTTCATGCAAAGCAAGGCACAGCTCGATGCCAAGAACGCGGGAACAATAGCGAACTATCTGGGAGATGGTTCCGATGTAGTATGGGGCGAGAAGAGCTTTGGAGACATGATGTCCAAGGGTCTTGGAAATGCCCAACAGCAATTTGAGGGCGCGTGGCGAGGCTTGCAAGATGGTTTTAGCGATGCGGTGACAAGCGTCCAGGGCGTATTTGCACCGAGCGCATTCGACGGTGCGTTTGGTACGGATCCGGCCACTGCCTTCGACATGTTCTCTGGCACTGGCATACGAGTTGGGGAATCGATCACGATAGAAGCTGAAGGACAGACAATTCCTACGTTTTATAACGACCAGTTCGTGAAATCTATCAACGAGAATCCCCGCCCACTCCCATCTTTCGGTGGAGAGCGATTTGCCGAGTATGTGAACAGCGAGGCAGTCACTCGCCCAACGGGCGGCGCACTATCCTTTGCGAACGCGCATATACAGAATCCCTCTTTTTTTGTGACGCAATCAGGTATCTCGGTCACCGCCGTCGAGCCCCCATTCACGTTTGAGATCGGTCGAAGGGACACACGCTCTGCACTCGACATGCCGACACGCTCCATCTCGCCATTTCTTTCCAACCCGAACCCGATTGTTCCCGAGGACGCGTGGAAGAATGCAGGGCAGTTCAACACGGCCTCCTCATTCTCTCGTTCGCCAGCGCTTGGTTCCTCAGTCGACACGGCACCGGTAGGACGGACTGCTGATGTTGAGGGGAAAGCAACGATACTTACGAGTGGGGTGGGCCGCGAATCTGTTTCGACAGGAAGGACGAGTGTCGGCGTTTCTACTGGCAATGGCTCTGGTGCTATGAGTGGCAGAGGCACCACTGGAGGTGGCACCCCCGCGGGCGGCATGGGCGATTTTGCCGGTATACTAAAGACCCTCGCCGACATGGTAAAGGGTGGGGGAGGTAAGGGAGGTGGAGCACAACCCCAACAGCCGCCCATCATTGCGGCATCGGACAATATCCTGACTACGCCGGTGCCCTCGACGCAATTTGCGCCTCCGGCCCCGCTCACACCTGCTCCCCAGGTATCTGTCGTTGCTAATCCGAATCCGACGCAGCGTGATGCGACAAGCATCGTCTCGTGGACGGCCGTGTGGGCCGATGCGCAGCCTGCGACCTCGACGCGTGAGTGTGCGGTCATCGACGCGACAGGTAAAACGCACGTCGACCACGCGTCGACGACCGATTCGTTCGAGACACCCAAGCTGTCACAGGGCGCGTACTTTGTCGTTGGTTGCAAGCAATCAGGAGGGAAGCTTGGGAGCGCACTCATCCTCGTGCGTGTTGAGGGCGATACGCAAGCGCCAGTAGCCCCTCCGCAGGCCGCGCTCGCATCGTACGAAAGCACCAACGGTCAATCAGCGGCAGGGAAAGAA
>CAZQNX010000101.1:0-2491 GCA_964595025.1 uncultured Candidatus Saccharibacteria bacterium
GGCGTCGGGCCTTTCATTACCGCATCGATTGTCATGCAGCTCATGACCATCCTCGTTCCTGCGCTCAAGGAGATGTACCAAGAAGAGGGGGATGCCGGTCGCGCGCGCTTTGCGCAATACTCGCGCCTTCTTTCGGTGCCGCTCGCGTTCATCCAGGCGTTCGGATTCCTCCTTCTGCTCTCGCAGCAGGGGATCGTTCCGCAGCTTACAGGCTGGGACATCATCGTGAACGTCACGGTCATCGCGGCTGGCTCCATCTTCCTCATGTGGCTCGGCGAGCTCATCACCGAGTTCGGTATCGGCAACGGTATGTCGCTCATCATATTCGCGGGCATCGTCGCCACCCTGCCACAGCAGCTCGCTCAGCTTGTCTTCGCGTTCGATCCCGCGCAGATTCCTGCGTACCTCGGGTTCCTCATCCTCGGCGTTGTTATCATCGCGGGTGTCGTCTTTATCTCGGAGGCAGAGCGCCCCATCCCGGTGACCTACGCGCGCCGCGTGCGCGGTGGCAAAGTGATGGGCGGCATCTCAACGTATCTTCCGCTGCGCGTGAATCAGGCGGGCGTCATGCCGATCATCTTCGCGCTCTCGATACTGCTTTTCCCGCAGATGATCGCGACCTTCCTCTCGAAGAGCTCGGTCGTATGGGTTGCAAGCGCCGCGACGGGTGTCGTGAATGCATTGGCAAATCAGGCAATCTACGGCGTGCTCTACTTCGTTCTCGTCGTCGTCTTCACCTACTTCTACACGGCGATCACCTTCGAGCCGCACCAGATAGCCAAGAACCTCCAGAAGAACGGCGCGTTCGTGCCTGGCGTGCGCCCGGGTACGCAGACGACCGAATACTTGGGCAACATCATCACGCGTATCACGCTCGTGGGTGCGCTCTTCCTCGGCTTCCTCGCAGTCTTGCCAATCATCGTGCAGGCAGCAACGGGCATCACCGCGCTCACGATAGGCGGTACCGCGCTCCTCATCGTCGTCACCGTCGTCCTCGATCTCGTGAAGAAGATCGACGCCCAGACGAGCATCAGGGAGTACTAGGTATCTACTGCTCACTTCATGAAAAAGCCCGGCACGTGCCGGGCCTTTTTCATGCAATCCACTCTCGATACGCTGTCACTATCTTTTCTGCAACTTCCTCAATCGAATTGATGCTCGTATCGACGACCAGATCGTACTGCGACTCATTGGTGTAATCGAGGTCATAGAGTTTCTTGTACCGCACCCTCTCGCTTTCCATACGAGCGAGCGTATTCTGATAGGCCTCTTCAGCTGTCGATGCCTGTTGGCTCGCACGACCCTCTTTCTGTATCTGCGCAAAGGTGCGGTCGGCTGCTGTGCGGGGATCGAGCGTGAGGAATACCTTGAAAGCATCCGGTATCCAGTGAAAGGCGATGCGCGAGTCGATGACGAGGTCGGTGCCCTCGCCCGCATGGCGCACGGCCTCATCCACCTCGCGGTCTAGTTCGGGCATCGTCTCCGCTTTTTTGTTCCATTCCTCGATGGTGATGCCATGATTGGCCGCCACCTGGCGCGCAAAATCGCCCGAAGAAAAGCGTTTGTACCCGAGGGTCTGCGCCACTGCATTCGCGGTACTGGATTTGCCGCTCCCGGGAAGCCCGGTGAGCGTGATGATGCGTTTTTTCATGCCGCACATTGTAGCCTTTTTGTCTCGAAACGGCTATACTCTCTCGTGATGGAACCGACGACCGTTCTCTTCTTCGGCCCCTCCGGGGCGGGGAAGGGCACCCAGATACAGATGCTCATGGATGCGCTCGCGAAGCGGGGCTCCACTCCCATCGTCTATGTTGAGATGGGGGCGCTCTTGCGCGAACAGGTCGCGGGAGGGGGGCACAGCGCCGAGATCACGAATGGCATCATCAGCGCGGGCGGACTTATGCCGGGCTTCATGCCGATTTACCTCATGACGAAGCGTCTTGTTGAGAAATTCACCGGCATTGAACACATCATCGCCGATGGTGTTGTGCGCCGCACCTCGCAGGCTGAGGCGTTCGACGAGGCGATGCGCTTCTATGGGCGCCCGAGCTACGATGTGATCGTCCTTGAGCTTTCCGAAGAGTCCACGCTCAAGCGCTTGCTTGCGCGTGGCCGCAACGACGACACCGAAGAGGGAATACGCCGCCGCATCGCCTGGTACAAATCCGAAGTCGAGCCGGCACTTGCTGTGCTCGAAGAAAAGGGCGCGCGCATCCATCGCATCAGTGGCGAGCCGTCGCCCGAGGAGGTGCACAAGGACATCCTTGCCGCACTCAATCTGTCATGATCGCGAAGACCGCAGAAGAGATGGCGATACTCCGCGAGGGCGGCAAACGCCTCGGGACAGTCGTCAAGCGACTTGCAGAGGTGGTGAAGCCCGGCGTGACGGGGGTCGAGCTCGAAGACGCGGCGCGCGAGATGGTCGAGTCTGGCGGAGATGAATTGGCGTTCTTGCACTACCCATCGGGCAGGCAAGGGCAGCTGTTTCCCG
>CAZQNX010000102.1:0-2471 GCA_964595025.1 uncultured Candidatus Saccharibacteria bacterium
AGGATTGCCGTGCCAGTTTTCATTGTTTCCCTTTACCGTAAATGTGATTATTTTTTTCATATGGTTTTATTGATTGTTAATTTTTCAAGAAACTGTTTCTTTAATGCTTCAAAGCGCTCGATCATCGCCTTGTTTTCTTTTGTGCCTACGTACTTGAACCTCTGAGTTAAGTCATCAAGTTCTTTCCAAAACCTTGGATTGTTGCGCATGTTATCTACCAATCCATTGAGGACCGTAGCTGACAAGAATGTGCTTATACTTGGAGAAAGATTTCTGAAATGACCTGATCCTAAGAAATACAGGATCAACTTTTCTAGATCGTCTTCGGTGAGTGTGTTGGTATCGATTACACGCTTGAGGTTTTTTCCATCAGCCTTGGTTATTGCCACACTGATTCCTCGTGTCTGTTTTGCTGTATTATGAAAATATTCAACGAGTCTTGAATGGAGACTTCTTTCTTTTTTTGGGAGCGCAGTCACTGACTGCGTATTACTTTCTTTCTCTTTGTTTCCTAGGTTTTGTGTGTTCACTACCTGAACCGCTTTCGGTCTAGTAGCTGAACCACTTTTGGTATTGCCACTATACTGGTTCACTAGCTGAACCACTTTATCCACATCCATTGAGAGATTGATTTGGTAGAAGTTTCCCTTGGTTGTTGTTCTAACAATTACTGCATCCGCTTGAGCAAGATTTTTGAGTCCTTTTGCAACTGATGCACGTGCCAAACCTGCACCATAATCAAGGACTTTGCCGGTGCGATCCTTTATGCCGTCTATAAATTGCGAGAAGCTTATACGATCAGATTCTTTATGGAATCCAAAAGTTCGCCTGCAAATATACAGAAGACATCGTCCCTCGGCTTCCGGCAATCGAGGGATTACTAGATCCAGAATTACATTCGGGACCTGTGTGCTATTTGGTATTAAGTTGTTTTTGTGTTCATACATAGTTTTTTATGAAGAGAGAAAGCATCGATAAGCCCTATCGATGTTTTCTCTGTTGTAAGTCTGGTGAGGATTTGCACCCCACATGACAGTATTAATTTCTCGACCTGCGAGGTAACTGTCTTACGTGTAGTCCCGTGGACTTTTCACGCGTGCCATAAGCGTCTACCTATTCCGCCACATGCTTACCTTCGGGAGCACTTCGCCCCCGATCTCAGCCCTCGTGCCACTGCGACCAGGGCTGAGTCAGTGGCCAAGCTAACTACTTGCCACTTGTTACAGCCTTGCGGACGCTGACAGTGGACTTCTTCGGTTTATCTTCTTTGGATTCTCGAAGATCTTTTTCGAATTTTTCCATCGGAGTTGGTTCCGGTGGTAGTTCACCTTTTGCTTCAGCAATCTTCTTTTGAGTAAATTCTTGAATCTTTGCGTATCCGTCTTCTAAAGCTTCTGGATGCATCGCTTCAATTGCGGACCAGCTTCTAGTTCCGAATGCGTACTCAAGTGCATCAACTTTATTTTTCTTTTCTGCTGCACTTGTACTTGGCCAAATTGATACTAGGTATCCTTCAATTTCTTCTAGCCATCGCTTTTTCTCATTTACCCATTTGCGTTTATCTTCTTCGGTTCGGATCAGTTCACCAGCATCTCGCTCTGTTGGACTGAATCTTGCAGCTACAGGATCTTTGATGACCGCTTCAATAGCTGGAGCAAAATCTTCATATGTTGGGTTTTTGAAAACCTTTCCATCAAGTAGATTTCCTCGACCTTTGAGGACAGTGGCTTGTCGCCATACTTCACGTTTTTTTCTTTGAATGAGTTCGTGTCGTTCCATAAGTACCAAGACATCGAATTCGTATGCGGCATTTTTCTCAGCCTGCATCTTTACTCCTGTCTTAGTAAATTCTTTACGACCATCCTCATCTACTTCTTGCTCCATTCGGTCAGACACTCGACCTGTTGCAATGATGTGCAGTGGTGACTGTACCAATGGGATTGAGAAGTATTTATTCCATTCAGACTTGATTGACATCCAGTCTTGAATTTGGAATGTTTGGCGATTAAGCTTTCGCTTATACGCTTCTTGGAAGTCCATCCAGATGTGAGTGATACTGTCGATCACTACAATGTCTGAATATCCTTCGGAGCAGATCTTCATTGCTGTTACCAAGTCTGCGAGTGAGTGTGTCTCACGTACCACCGCTTCTACTCCATGCTCTTGAAAAAGAGGAACTAGAAACTTTGATGCTTTCTCGGTATCAATTAGTACAATGGGTTTCTTGCTCTTGATCTTCTTGTGAAGACCGATTGCTACTAATGCGGCACTCCAGCTTTTGCCGGTACCCGGCTCTCCTTCAAATGCTGCTTTGAAGTAGGGCTTTGTGTTTCCAATTGCTGTGAAGAAGTTTTCTTCTGATGCAATTGGGACCACTTTTCTTTCTAATATTTGTGTTGTCATAGTTTTTACTATTGACTCCACGAAGAGGTCTTGATACGATGTATCTGTATGTAAGAGTCTCCCTTCGG
>CAZQNX010000103.1:0-2465 GCA_964595025.1 uncultured Candidatus Saccharibacteria bacterium
CGACTCGAAAGACAATGAGCGTACCGACGTTCCCGAAGACGGCCTCGCGCACCTTCTCTTCCATCTGTTCGATGTACTGGTTTGCGAGCGTGAGCGCGAGCTTGTATTTGCGCGACTCGGAGAGAATGTCCGCGAATGCCTCGTTCATCATCGATTGGAACTCGTCGACATAAAAATAGAATCGCGGGAGCGCGCGCAAGCGTGCCGCACTCTCGTCCGCCCTACTCATCGCGGCAAGGTAGATCTTCACGGTGAGCATCGAGCCCAAGAGGCTCGCGTTCGTCTCGCCCATGCGACCCTTTGAGAGATTGACGATGAATATCTTCTTCTCGTCCATGATCTTACGGAGATCAAAGGTAGATTTCGCTTGCCCGACGATGTTGCGGATGAGCGGGTTCGCCGTGAACTGACCGATCTTGTTCTGGATTGCCGGTGTCGCCTCTTGGGTATACCTGTCGGTAAAACCCGCGAACTCTTCTGTCCAGAACGAGCGGACGATCGGGTCAGTAATCTTCTCGATCACCGCCGTGCGGAACGTCTTGTTGGTGAGCATGCGATTCACATCGAGCAAGGTCGAGCCAGGGTATTCGAGAAGCGCCAGGAGCGTGTTCTGCAGAATGTACTCCATACGCGCGCTCCACGCATCAACCCAGATGCGCTTGAGCGCTCCCATGAGGCCCGAGACAACGAGGTGCCGCTTGTCGTAGCCCACGTCTTCCATCACATTGAACCCGACCGGATACTCGGTATCGAATGGTGCGAAGTAGACGACATCGTCGAGACGATCCTGCGGGACGAAATCGAGGAGCTTCTCGGCGGTGCTGCCGTGCGGATCGATGAACGCGATCCCCTCGCCATTCTGGATATCTTGGATCGCCATATTTTCGAGCATGGTCGATTTACCCATACCCGTCTTTCCGATCACATAGATATGCTTGCCGCGGTCGATAGCGCGTATCCCAAACATGTCACGCTTGCCGCGGGTGTGCGTCGAGCCGAAGTAGGTGATGCGACTATCGTCGTTTGCCGACGGAGCGTGGCTTTGGTCGTGGGAGTGGTGCCCGTGATCCGACATGTGGTAAGTATACCGCGTCTTCCGGCACATGCGCGCCAAGAGTGCTTATGCTAAAGTTGTGGTGGGGTTGTCTTTATGCGAGGAAAGTGCCATGAGTGAGCGTCAGGTACTGCGTATGCTCAAACGCCTCGTCTCTCCGGCAAAAGTTGGAGACATGTATGTCGTCGATAATCCCGACGGAACCTGGGCTGCCCGAGTCTCGTTACTCGGTGGTTCTGACCGATGGTTTAGGGGCGACCACAAAACATGCCGGGAAGAAGTCTGGTTCCCGGGCGAAGACGCGCACAGGCAGTACGCGCGGCCGTGAAAAACTCGATGCCGGGAGGATTCGTCCGACCGGCATCTGTCTTTTACTGTATATCGTCGTGCATCTTGCGCTCAATCGTCTGTCGCTCACCTTCTTTGCGACGCACGACTACGCCTAGGCCGATGATGATGACTCCCGCGATAACCAGGAGCCAGGTGTCCCAACTTGCCGGGAAGCCGAGAAACGAGAGGATGGCAACAAACGCGCCCGCGAGCATGATGAGTGTATCGATGGTCATGTAGCAAGTATAGCTCTAGCGATGCGCTATGACAACGAACTCGCCGCGGACGGCACTGCGCTTTTCTAGGCTTGCGGCGAGCTCGGCCGGAGTACCCGAAATGAATTCCTCGTGCATCTTGGTGAGCTCGCGGCCAATAGATACGCGCTCGATGCCCACGCCCTCTAATTCTTTCAATAATTTCAGTATGCGATGCGGGGATTCGTACAGTACCGTAGGCATGTCGCGCGCAGCGATTTCTTTGAGCGCCGTCTGTCGCCCTTTCTTGTGCGGCAGAAATCCGAGAAACGTAAATTCGGGTGACTCAAGACCGGCGATAGAAAGTGCTGCCGTCAGCGCCGAGGCACCGGGAATCGCATCGATGCGGTGCCCCGCGGCGCGCACCGCGGTCACGAGCCGGCTTCCCGGATCGGATATGCCCGGCGTACCCGCATCAGACACGAAGACCACTCGCTCGCCCGCATCAAGCCGCTCGATGATCTGCGCAGCACGCTTGCTTTCCATGGCGGCATCGAGCCGCTGGAGTGGTTTTTGAATTTCAAAGTGCGCCAAGAGTTTTGCAATCACCCGCGTATCTTCGGCGTATATCACGTCGCACTCGCGCAGCATGCGAAGCGCCCGCAACGTGATGTCTTCGAGATTCCCGATTGGTGTGGCAACGATGGAGAGTGTGCCCATATCATTGGTTCGTTATCTCTTCGGCGACCTTGTAGATATCCCCCGCACCCATCGTGATGATGATCGTGTCTGCCGTTTCTGCAAGAAGCGCGTCGCGGATGGCATCGAAAGAATCCATCGCTTCGATGTGCTGCCCTGCCTCGGCAAGCGTGTGATTCGATACGGCA
>CAZQNX010000104.1:0-2422 GCA_964595025.1 uncultured Candidatus Saccharibacteria bacterium
ATATGCTGTCCCGCTTCGGCAAGTGTGTGATTCGATACCGTGTGCACCGCCTCGGTACGAGCCTCGTAGATAGGTGCCACGATCGCTCTATCGGCAGTATCAAGCGCATCCGCGAATTCCTGTAGGAATGATTCAGTGCGACTGTGGAGATGGGGGTGGAACGCGACGACGATACGCTGCCCTGGGAAGCGTTCGCGCGCAGCGGCGATAGTTTTGTGCACAGCCGTTGGATGATGCGCATAGTCGTCGTAAACGATGGCACCTACGGGCGTCTTGCCCTTGTACTCGAATCTCCGCCACGAGCCATGAAATGAGGAGAGGGATCGCGCGCCCTCTTCGAACGACATGCTCGGCACAACGGCCTGCGCTGCCGCGAGCGCCGCGCGCGCGTTGTCGCGATTGAAGTCGCCCGGCAGTAGCAGCGAACCAATCGCCACCTGCGTGTAATCGACGATGCGCGCCCGCGCCGCCGAGAGGAGTGGCACAATGTTCTGATCCTGCGGATTTGTGACTATGGCGCCGTCTGCCGGTACCGCCGCGATAGCCTTGCGGAAGGTCTCTTGGATAGCCGCGAGCGAGGGAAAGAAATCGGTGTGGTCGAGCTCGACATTTGTGAGCACAAGCACGCGCGGCGAGAGCTCAAGCACATGATCGCGGTACTCACATGCCTCGACGACGAAGAGATCCTCGCGACCCTCTAAAAAGTTTGATCCAAAATCGCGCACAATAGAGCCGACGATCGCCGTCGGTCGCTCGCCGATATCTGCGAGAATCTTTGCGGTCATGCCGGTCACGGTGGTCTTCCCATGCGTGCCGGTGATGGCAACCGTCGTTGCACCCCGCGACACCTCGCCGAGCAGGGCAAAATATGACTTTTCAGGGACACCCATCTCGCGGGCACGCACGCGCTCGGGATTGTCTGTTGGTATCGCATCGCTGTAGACAACAAGCTCGGCATCGGCTTGGATGAGGCAGCCATCGTGCCCGATAGAAACGCCGATCCCCTTCTCGCCAACCAACGCCGTCGTCGGCGATGCCTCCCTGTCGCTCCCGGACACGCGCACGCCGCGCGCCTGCAAGAGCTGCGCGAGCGCCGACATACCGATGCCGCCGATGCCGATCATGTGCACACTGCGCGGGAGATTCATGCGTCTACTCTAGCACTTCGATAGTGTACTGGGTATTGGGGAACATGCGCGCCACATGGGCCCGAAAGGTGTCAGAATCTTGCGAGATGACAAAATGCAGCTTCCCATCCCCCGCCTCGCGTGGCCAGAATGTACGCTCCACGCGCTCGGCAACCGCATCAGCGGGATCGAATATCCCCACGCGCTCGGGAATGGCCGCGCGAAATGCATCGAACACGAGCGGATAATGCGTACACGCAAGTATCGCTACATCATACGAATCCCAATTCACGCTCGCGCACGCATCTGCCACAATGCGCTCAATCTCGGCGGCAGCTGCCCCGGCTTCTATGGCGCCGGCCAAATCGGGAATCGCGATACAGGAAATTTGTTTGCCAATCATCTTAAATCCGCTTTGGTATATCCCGGCATCTACCGTTGCCTTGGTGGCAAACAAAACGACGCGCGCATCTGAACCTCGAAACATACTCACCGTAGGCCCCACCATTTCGACGAGACTGTCTGTCTCAAGAGAAAACGCATCGAGAAGAGAGAGGGCGAGTGATGCCGAAGCACTGTTGCACGCACTCACGAAAGAGCGCGCGTTGCGCGTGGCCAAAAACTGCATGGCCTCTGCAGTGAGCGCCGAAATATCCTCATGCGAACGCATGCCGTATGGCGCATGTTTGATGTCGCCAAAATACAGCATATCGCTCGAGGGAAGCCTCTCGCGTATAGCGCGCAAGACCGTGAGCCCACCTGAACCCGAGTCGAAGATACCGATCATAGCGCCGTAATAAATTTCACAAACTCATCACTCCGCTCATACTCATTCTTAAACATCCCGAACGAGGCGAATGCGGGAGAGAAGAGAATCGTGTCGCCCGACTCGGCACTCGCGACCGCTTCGTGTACAGCGGTCTCAAGCGAATCAAAAATCGAATAATCTTGCATGAGAGGCGCCACACGGCTCGTGCCGGTGCCCGCGAGCAAAATCACGCGCTTACACGTCTTGGCTATTTCGTAGAGAAGCGTACTCGCATCAAGGTATTTGTCGGCACCCCCCATGATGAGAACAATGTTCTGTGTTCCTGTATCAAGTGCCTTGAGCGCTGCAAGTGTCGCTTCGGGAGTCGTAGCATTGTTGTCGTTGTAAATCCTCACACCATTCATTTCGCGCACAAGCTGCAAGCGCCCCTCAACCGGCTCAAACGATTCGAGTCCTGCGCGGATTTCTTCTTCAGACAGCGTAAGCGCACGCAGGGCTTCGGCGGCGAGCGCCGCATTTTCCCTAT
>CAZQNX010000105.1:0-2409 GCA_964595025.1 uncultured Candidatus Saccharibacteria bacterium
CCCCGCGGGGGCCCCCCCGCTTCTGTATTGATATCGATATGCTACTCTTCCCCGCATGCAGCAGGGGACTTTTCTGGTGTTTCTCGCGGCGATGTTGTGGGCGACGGACGCGCCGTTCCGTGCGTTTCTCACACAAGGACTCTCGAGCGAGCTCATCGTCTTGGGCGAGCACTTTGTCGACTTCCTCATCGTCCTCCCGATTCTTTTCTTTTCGTGGCGGTCGCTCAAAAATCTTACGCTCACACAGTGGGCGGCCGTCGGTTTCATCGCGATCGGCGGCTCGGCCTTGGCATCGATCGCCTTCACGCAGGCGTTTCATTATGTGAATCCATCGGTCGCGCTCCTCTTGCAGAAGCTGCAGCCGCTCATCGCCATCTCGCTCGCCGCCCTCTTTCTGAAGGAAACGCTCACGCCGCGATTCTGGGCTTTTACCGCGCTCGCGCTTTCTGGTGCGTACCTTATATCCTTTCCGAATCTGGTGCCGCAAGTGTATGCCGGCGAGACATTCAATCCCAATGTGATGGGCATTACCCTCGCGCTCGCTGCGGCTGCGCTCTGGGCTGTATCCACTGTACTGGGGCGCTACATGCTGGCGAGCGTCGATTTCAAGGTGCTCACCGCGCTGCGTTTCTCCATCGCATTCGGCTTCCTGTTCGCGCTCAATGCGGCGCAGGGAGGCTTGGGTGCGGTCGCCGTGCTCTCGCCGACCGATGTGCTCTATATCACGATTATCGCACTCGTATCGGGCGTTGCCTCGCTCTTCATCTACTATCGCGGCCTCTCGACGACGCCCGCCTCGGTCGCCACCCTGGCCGAGCTTGGGTACCCTGTCGCAGCTGTGCTCATCAATTGGGCGTTCATCCCCGGCTCGGCACTCGTGCCCGTCCAGCTACTCGGCATGGTCATCCTCTTACTGGCGATGTGGGGATTAGGAAAACGGATTGAGGTTTGACTTATCAATCCCAATCGTCTATAGTGCACGAGCCTCACAGGAGGCTCGTTTCTTGGTAAGTTCGCCACTTGGCGAATACTGCGAGAAAGAGAGCCACAGAGAGGGAAGTCCATAACCCAAGCCGCGAGGCGGGTGCAGGCTCCCCATCACTCTCCTTTTGGCGAAAATAGCTATAACTATGGCCAAAAAGTCACTCATCGCCAAAGCTGCACGCACGCCGAAGTTCTCCACGCGCACGGTGCGCCGCTGTTTCAAGTGCGGCCGCCCGCGCGGCTTCATGCGCGATTTCAATCTCTGCCGTATCTGTTTCCGCGAAGAGGCGCTCGAAGGCAATATTCCGGGTATCAAGAAGTCTAGCTGGTAATTATATGGTAAACGACCCTATCGGCGATCTCATCATCCGACTCACGAACGCGGGAGCAGTCCGCAAGGCATCTGTTGCCGTGCCGTTCTCGATGCTCAAGATGGCCGTAGCCGAAAAGCTCAAGGAAGCAGGGTATGTCGCTCACGTCGAGAAGAAGGGGAAGAAAGTGAAGAAGACTCTCGAAATCGGTCTCAAGTACGATACAGCGGGCGTCCATCGCATTGCAGGCGTCAAGCGCGTCTCGAAGCCGGGTCGCCGCGTCTACAAGGGGGTCCTCGATATCAATCCCGTCCGCTACGGTCACGGCTTGCTCATTCTCTCGACCCCGAAAGGCATCCTGACCGACAAAGAGGCAAAGACCGCGAAGGTCGGCGGCGAGGCCATGTTTGAAATCTGGTAATCATATGTCACGTCTTGGAAAGAAAGGAATAGTCATCCCCGCCGGTACCGAGGTATCGCTCTCGGCTACAGACATTACCGTGAAGGGGAAAGGC
Organism: uncultured Candidatus Saccharibacteria bacterium; assembly: GCA_964595025.1. GTDB lineage: Bacteria > Patescibacteriota > Minisyncoccia > Phycocordibacterales > UBA2100 > UBA10103. The sequence goes on from CAZQNX010000105.1 coordinate 1,811, forward strand.
GGAACGCTCAAGCGTCCGCTCCATTCGGCCGTCGTCGTCAAGGTTGATGGCAAAGAAGTCGCCGTCAATCCTGCCGACAAGACCCGCCTCGCTCGCGCGCTCTGGGGCACCTATGCGGCGCATGTTCGCAACATGATCGCCGGCGTGAATACGCCGTTCATGAAGAAACTCCAAATCGAGGGTATCGGTTACAAGGCTGAATTGCAGGGAAAGACCATCAAGATGGCACTCGGCTTCTCCCACCCTGTCCTTGTCTCGATTCCCGAGGGTATCACGGTCACTATTGAGAAGAGCATCATCTCGATTTCGGGCGCAGACAAGGATGCTGTCGGGCAGTTTGCCGCGTCGGTGCGCGCGCTCAAGAAGCCGGAGCCGTACAAGGGCAAGGGTATCCGCTACGAAGGCGAGCGCATCATCGAGAAGCAGGGCAAGAAGGCTGCGGGCGCAGGAGCATAAACACCTATGAAAAAACTCACCAAACACGAACAACGAGAACGTCGCCACCGCCGCGTCCGCGCGAAGGTCGTCGGCACGGCAGAGCGTCCGCGCCTCGCTGTCTTCAAGTCGAACACGCGCCTCGTCGCCCAGATCATCGACGA
>CAZQNX010000106.1:0-2409 GCA_964595025.1 uncultured Candidatus Saccharibacteria bacterium
GAGATTGTTTTTATTGGAAGTCTTATAGGCCTTCTCCAGTTTCTCGGTTTTGTAACACTTATTTTGGCCTATAAGTATGGACCTATAAGCACGACGTATGCTATTAATTCCACCTACATTCTCATTCCCATCGTCCTTTCCATCTGGTATTACGGCGAACACTGGAATGCACGGAAAGTAATCGCCATCGGCCTCTCGGTCGTGGCGGTGGTATTATTGAGGTAACGTATGGCACACATCCACGAAAAGATAGATTTCACCGCGAGTGTCTTCATTGTCCACGAGGGAAAGGTGTTGCTGCACATGCATAAAAAGCTCGGGAAGTGGCTGCAGCCGGGGGGGCATATCGAACTCGACCAAGGACCAGACGAAACTGCTCGCAAAGAAGTGCGCGAGGAAACCGGTCTCGAGGTGGAGCTTATCGGTAGCCGCTCTGCCGATGCCACTATACCGGGCGATACAGTGCCGCCGGTATTTATCAATCGGCACCATTTCAACGAGACCCACGAACATATCGATTTTACGTATTTTGGTCGTGTCGTCGGCGGCGAGTTGCGCCCTGAAGAGGGGACAAACACGGCATTTCGGTGGCTGTCGCGGGAGGAAATAGAAACCAATACCGAACTTTGGCCTACCACGAAGGCCTACGCCCTCGCGGCTTTGGATGCGCTTGGCGGTGTACGTGGATTCTGTACAAATGTTATTGTCACCCCGCTGGCTCAAAACCAGACTGTCGTTCGTGGCCGGATAATATAAGAAAACGCGGAAAGGTATGGGTCTTTCCGCGTCTTTGGCCTAACCGCAATATACATTAAGCCCTATAATTGCTGCCAACACAATGTAGTAGAAGACAGCAAAGTTCAGGGTAGTTTTGTCCTCACCACCCACCACCACTGGCATCCCAAACGTTAGCCAGAGCGGCAGTCTCGTACCCTTCTTGAGTAGACTCTTCATTGCATCCTCCTATTATGGTTGCATATTGAGAGTACCTAGCCCATATACTACCACCCACACCACAGAAAACAATATGAGCAAGCCTCGGCCAAGATAGAAAACATCTCGCTTCTTGTGAAGCAGCTGAAGTCGAGAGAAAGAAGCATGACTGCTTCCCATGAAGCGTTCGAGAATGGCACCGCGCTTGACGACAATCCTCTGCTCGTTTCCGAGGTATGAGTCAGCGTGAATCATCCACGCCACAAGACTCAATATCAGAAGCGATGTAACTCCAACTGCAAGTGGCGCTGGCACGAACCCTTTGATGTGGTATGTGACACCGCTCGACTCGAGTTTGTGGAAATCGACTGCCCGAACACTTTCGCGGTAAGTGACGGTGAGTACACCCATGACGGCGAACGAGCCGCCGAGCAGGGTTCCGCGTGCGAGCGTATACATACGATACAGGCTCGTACACGTGTCATATTCTTTCAAAAGCCAATCGGCGCGTATGCGCGCTTCATCTGTAGACACAGCACATCTCCTCCATGTTGCCTATTTTCACATTAACACTAATTTTGTATTTGTCAAAATGAAAAACCGGCAGTTTATTCAAACTGCCGGCCAATGATGTTCTGCGGGTGCGCTTTGTTGAAAAGCACCTCGCTGTGTTCCAAAAGATAGACGTTGCGGATACCGGCGGCGATCATAGCTGCCCAGCAGGATTCACAAAACCACCAATGACCCCAGAGATAGAGATCCGCACCATGCGTATCTATGCCGCGCACATGCGCATCCGCGATAGCGCTCGGTTCACTGTGATTCTTGGGGTGGCATCCTTCGCACAGTTCGTAGCCTTGCCCAGTGGGGATACCTTGGCGAATGCGCTCGCAGCCGTGGAGCTCGTGGTAGTCGCTCCCGTTGGCGCCACGGGCGATTATGGCGCCATCTTTTACGAGCACTGCCGCGCCGGGCATCACCTTGTCCTTCGACTCTGCGGCGGCAAATGCCTTGGCTGCTGCCATGAATTCATGCTCTGCCGAGACGTACCCGATGGTGCGTCCCTCGGGCAGGTAGGGGTACTTGATAGGGCCGTTTTCCATGGTCTAACTCCAGTCAGAGCCTACGAAGTATATACCACGGGGGAGGGGCGATATATACTGCCGCCATGGCCGGGAACACCTTTGAGAAGACCTACCAAGAGATGCTCAAGCGCATCATGAAGGAGGGGGTTGCCGAGGTAAATAAGCGTACTGGCCACGAGGTGAAGGCTGTCCCCGGCATCCACTTCTCACACGATATCGGGCGCGACGGGTTCCCACTCCTCACCCTGCGCAAGATTCCGATCAAGATGTTCGTCGCCGAGCAGGTGTGGTTTGTCTCGGGCGCACGCAAGCCTGCCGATTTCTTGCGCGATTTTACGAAGATATGGGACGCGTTTACGAATCCGGCAGATACTGTCACGGTGGCGTATGG
>CAZQNX010000107.1:0-2368 GCA_964595025.1 uncultured Candidatus Saccharibacteria bacterium
CGCCTACCACTGCCACCCCCCCCCATAACAACCCCTGCGATTTCCGAAATCAATTAGCTAACTCTTATCCATTTCGCCTGCTTCCAACTCATTATCAATATCCCTTATGACTTCAATTGCATTAAGCAGCATATCAACTAAAGGCGAATAGTCATCCCCTTTGGCTTGCAGCCTTAAGGCAACATCCATAACTAGGCTGTTAACAATCTGCATCTTCAACCCAATCATTACGCTTTTTTTCTCATCCACGGTCGCATCTCCAAGTAGTAATCCCAGACTACCACCAGACGGGACACGGGACACACCTATAGGTGTGTGTCCTGTCCTGTCCCGCTATCTGGCGTGACATTCGGGAAAATGTCCCGCTTTGTCCCGTCCTGTCCCGCTCAGGCAATCCAATACAGGTCATCACGACAACTCACCATCCGTTTGTCCATCAGACCCTGCCGCGCCCGCCGGAACGCCTTCCGCTTTGCGCTTGGGTCGTCGCCCGTGGAAATTCCGGCGGCGTAGCACTCAGCCCGCCAGACATCTTCCGACACGGCAACACGTACCCAATCCGGCGCACCTTCCGGCGGCGCTTCCCCTTGGCTCTGTTCCATCTTCCGCAGGGCGGCCAGCGCCAGCTTTTCCGTGGTCGTCAGTTTTGGCTGACAGTCACCTTGTAGCGGCTCTCCCCGCACCACCACGCAGCTACTCAGCGGCTCCCCGTCGCCATCCTGCCCAAGTTCGACTTGCTCCAGCATGAAGGGTTCTGCGTCACCGTCCCGCCCATCCTTGGACTTTGCCAGCTTCCACGCCCGGCGGTCCTCGCTCCGGGTCACTTCCACCGCAGCATCCAGCGCCGCGTATAGGCTGGAATGGCCCCGCAAGCCCTTTGTGGCGTCTTTCCCCGTGTGATGCACCAGCAGCACCAAACCACCCACCAGCCCCTGCAATCGTTTGCAGGCGGCGATGATATTCCCCATGTCCTGACTGGAATTCTCATCAGTCCCCGGCGCGGCCCGGTTCAAGGTATCCAGCACCACGACACCGCCACCCGCCCCGGCGGATCCAATGGCAGCGGCCAGGCGCTCCACATCCTCAGCCACCAGCAGGTCAAAGGCGGCCATCCAGACTTTCATACGCTCCCAATCGGTCGCCCCGTGTCTCCGCTGATAGGCTTGCATCCGCTGGGGTAGCCCGGCCTCGCCCTCCAACGCGCAATACGTCACCGGGACCGGGCGCACCTTCCGACCGAACCACTCCCGGCCATCCACCATGCAGGCCAGCAGGTCCAGAACCAGAAAGGATTTGCCGCTTCCGCTGGGGCCGTAAACCACCGCCAGCCCGTCACGGGGCAGCACGCCCCGCACAATCCATTGGACCGGCGGCAGTCGCATAACTTCATCCACCGTCATCAGGCGGGAACGGACCGGCGGGAATTCCACCGCCTCCAGCAGCCGCGCCACCGCCGCTAGCCCGTCCCGCTTTTCGTGGTCGTTTATGTCCCCGTTCGCGCCCAAGTCATCCGGCGCACAGACCCAGCCCCCGCCCACCGCTTCCGCAATCCGGCGGCAATGGTCGCGCTTACCCACATCCGCCACCAGCACCAACCGCGCTTGCGGGTTCAGGTCGCGCAGTTCACGCGCCACCGCCTCCATGCGGCCAGCACCGAAACACACCACCGCAGCGGCTCCGTTCGCCTTGCTTACGGTCCACGCCTGCCCGACACCCTCCACCACATAGCAGGGCTTCCCCGGCTCGATGGTTCCGACCACAAAGGCACCGGCCAGCGGACAGCCCGGAAGGTTCAGCTTTTTGCCTTCCCCCGGCGGAATGAATTGCAAGGTTTTCAGGTCGCCCGTTCGCAGGTCCACCGCAGGCAACACCAGCCACCCGGCCACATCCTGCCCGGCAATGGTCAGCGGCTCCCGGTGCGAGGGATACACCCGCAGCCCTTCCGGCAAGCCGCTTTTACGGGCAATGTAGCCGTGTCCGGGGTCAGCCGATACGCACCTATCCCAGACGGCCAGCGGGTCCGCAATAGCCCTTGGCATGGGCTTGCCGGGCCTTGCCGGTGTGTCCCGCCGTTGCGGTTCCTCTCGCGTAGTTACCTCCAGAAAATCTTCCCGCCAGCCCGCTTCCCTTGCCAGATGAAACAGGGTTCCGGCAGTCACGCCCCCGGATTCCTTCAACCCGCGCCAGACGGACAGCACATCCTTTTCGCCCTTGTAGTTTCCCGCCCCGGCGCTCCATTGGTTCGCAGCCTCAAAATCCAGCCCGGCGGACTTGGCGGCAGTCAGCACCCGGACCCAGCTATGCCGGTCGCATCCGGGGTCAATCGCCATCAGGGCGGACCGGGCGCGCTCAAGTTCGATATGCGGAT
>CAZQNX010000108.1:0-481 GCA_964595025.1 uncultured Candidatus Saccharibacteria bacterium
CTGGCTGCACAAAACAATAAACTGAAGGCGGAGGGTGAGTTACAGAAACTCACTGATCAGTATGCAAAGCTAAATGAACAGAAGGTTGCGCTTTCGGGTGCGAATGCAGCTTCATTGCCCGCAAACTGCCCCCCTGGTAGTTCAGATTGCTCAAATCTAGCAGCACCCACCGATGGGCAAAAGCCTCCGCCCGGTGGGCAACTCCCTCCCGACCGAACAGGGCAGCAGCCCCCAGGTCGGACAAACACTTTCGCTCCGCCTGGTGCCGGACAGGGCGTGCCCAGCATGCCCAAAGGGGGCGGCTCTGGCGGGGGATCTTCAGGAGGTGGCAGTGGTGGTGGACAGCAACAACAATGCCAGCCAAAATATTTCTGCAACGGCAACACGCTCATGCATGCCCAGTGCTACAACCAGCAGCCCGGCAATGCGCAACAGATCCAGCAATGCCCGACAGGTTACGCATGCCAAGAAAATGCATGCC
>CAZQNX010000108.1:491-2348 GCA_964595025.1 uncultured Candidatus Saccharibacteria bacterium
GGTTATTGCGCCGATGGTCGTACGCCACGCACGGCACCTGCGCAGCCGCAGCCGGCAGCGAGCACTTGCACGGTTGGCGCGTGGGAAGATGCATCAAATGGTTGCCAAACATCGTGGCGGTGTACACCAAAGGGAAGCGGCAGCGGACAGCCGACAGCACAGCTCTCGTGCCAGCCGACAGCCGCCTCGGCTGGGGCAACCATCAACATCACCTACGCGTGCGCGAATGGCGCGACGACAGCGAGCTCGACGGGTTTCTCGATAGCATCAGAGACAACCCTATCGGGTACGGCAAGCGCGACAGCGCAGAAGCCTGCGAGTGGGCAGACCACCACCTATGCTCTTACCTGCACGAACACGTCGACAACACCCGTGCTCTCGGCGAGCGAGCAGTGTACTGTTCGTGTGGCGACCCCCACCATCGTGCTCGTTGCAACGCCCGAGAAAATCTCTCAAGCCGAGGCAGACGAAGAGAAGCGTAAGTCGACGATCGGGTGGGTGACAAGCGGCATGCAGAAGTGTGCGATATCGAGCCCTGATTTCGCGACCTGGAGCGAGCAGCAAGCAAGCAATACGAGCGTTGCGGGGGCCGCAATCTCCCCGATAATCCCACCGACAGGTGCCCAGTTCAATCTCGCTTGTACGACACTCGGGGGCATGATTGCCACGTCGACCGTGCGCGTCATCTCGACCCCGTAGCTTTTTCTCCCACGGAGAATGCGTGTCTAGAGCCCGAGTGTTTCGAGTATCTTGTGCGCGAGTGGTTCGCGCATCGGGACTTCGGTGGCGCGTTCGCCCATGATGGCGCGCACCGCAGCCGGGTCGACATCGTGGAGCGGGATGATGAGATTCGGCGCGAGCACCTTCGTGGTATCTACGAGAAGAGTGGGCGAGGCGTCGTTGTCTTCCTCGATCCAAAACGAGATGATGTCGTCCCAATGATGAAGCGTGTCGTCTACCTTCACACCGCGCTCGGATATTTCGAAGAGGTGCTCGGGCGGCGCTTCGCGTGCGTGGAGCGCGAGTGTCGCTGCTGCGACGACGATGAGAAGCGCGAAGAGCGTGTTGTGGAAGAGAATGGCGGTGATGGCAAGGCAGACAGCAGCGACGCCGAGCGCCCAGTACCAATCACTCCCGCGCTCGATGTGTTCGTGCTCGTGTGCGCTCCAGCGTAGTGTCGTCAGTGCATCCATGGAAGATCCGCATGATGCGGATTGCGTTCATTGTACACCGCCGCGCGCTATATGCTGACGTTATTCCCGCACCCCTGTGCGTAGTTGTTAATCGAAGAGGTTTCGAGGCAGAAAGAGAGGATGAACGTGTTTGCTGCCGCATTCGTCGAGTAGGTGTAGGTGTACGTTGGGTCTTTTGGGTCGAGCGGGACGCCAGGAATCGAATTCGAAGAGACGAGTGCCGCAGAGACGGCATCGACGCCGGTGAGTGTCGTCGTCGAGAGTGATATTGGGAACCCGGCATGATCTGCCGAGTACAAGACAAGCGCTTTCTTGATCGAATCGATATCCTGCATGCGTCGCGCATCGCGTGCGCGGGCTTGCGTCGAGGAGAGGCTCGCCGTCACGATGGATGCGAGTAGGCCGATAATAGCGATAACGACGAGTAATTCTATGAGGGTAAACCCTCGTGTCCGGGTATGCATGTGCGCATTGTAGCGCCCGCCTCGTGGCGCGCTAGCCGATGGTGTGTATACTTGATTCCCAAGGGAGGGGTGGCGGAGAGGTCTAACGCGCTTGTCTTGAAAACAAGAGTGGGGCAACCCACCGTGAGTTCGAATCTCACCCCCTCCGCATGCAGCACCATACTGGCATCATAAAGCGGGGAAGTGCCCGGGCGAAAGCG
>CAZQNX010000109.1:0-2341 GCA_964595025.1 uncultured Candidatus Saccharibacteria bacterium
CATTACTGGCGGAGCAGGGTTCATCGGGCACCACATCGTCGAATACATTCTCGATCATACCGATTGGGATATCGTCCTGCTCGACCGACTCGATCTTTCGGGGAACCTCGACCGTATCCGCGAACTTCCGAATTATGAAGCAGATAAGCATCGCATCCAATTCGAGTGGCACGATCTGAAAGCACCCGTCAATGATCACTTGGCGCGCCGGCTCGGAAATCCGATCTACATCCTGCATCTCGCGGCATCGAGTCATGTTGATCGCTCGATCGAAGATCCGCTGCTGTTCGCCATGGACAATGTCGTTGGTTCGGTGAATATGCTCAACTTTGCGCGCACCTGCAAAGGTCTCAAGAAGTTCGTGAATTTTTCCACGGACGAGGTCTTCGGCCCGGCGCCAGAGGGTCATGCGCACAAGGAAGATGAGCCGCATAGACCCTCGAATCCGTACTCCGCCTCCAAGAGTGGCCAAGAAGCTTTCGGATACGCGTTCTTCATCACATATGGCCTGCCGGTCATCACGACCCATACCATGAATAATTTTTCGATCCGCCAGCATCCGGAGAAGCTTGTGCCGAAGACGATCCGGTCTATCATTCAGGGCAAACCAATGCCAATCTTTGCGAAGCTCAACAAGAAAGGTAAGTTGGAAGCGGTGGGGAGCCGCTACTGGATCGATTGTCGGAACACCGCTTCGGCGACGCTTTTCCTCCTCAAGCATGGGAAGCCGGGAGAGTCCTACAACATCATCGGCTTCGATGAGCTAACTAATCTCGAAATGGCACAGAAGATCGCGAAGATAATCGGTAAGCCGCTGATTCCGAACTTCGTCGACTTTCATGCCGTACGTCCGGGCCATGATCGCCGCTACGCGCTAGATGGTACGAAACTCAAAAAAATGGGCTGGAAACCCGACGTCCCGTTTGATGAGTCTCTCAAGCAGACCGTACAGTGGTACCTCGATCCACACAATGAGAAATGGCTGAACGGATGAACGTATGGGAAAAGGTGTCTATCCTAGAACCGAACAACACCGCGAGGCCTCTCGCCAGAATCTCGCACTTGCATCACGCTCGCGTAGAGGCAAGACATACGAAGAGCTGTACGGCCCCGTTCGCGCTGCGCAAGTGAAGCGGGCGCTCGCTGCCTCGAAGACAGGAGAGCAAAATCCGGCCAAGCGAGCCGATGTTCGCGCCAAGATCGGCCTGACCGCGAAAGGTAGGCCCTCATGGTTGCGTGGCTTATCGAAGGAGACGGATGTGCGCGTAAAGAGCATCTCTCTTGCTCGTAAGGGTAAAAAGGTCGGTGCAGCGGCTTACATATCCGAGGAGTCGAAAGCACGCCGGAGAGAAAAGACGCGCGCGACATGGGCCTCCCGCCCCGAGCTCAAAGAGCGCGTGTTCAGTAGCACAAACAACGAGAAGCGGCGCATCTCGCATCTACGCGCCTTGCACGAAGGAAAATACGCCAACAAGAAAGACACGAATATCGAAAAGGCGATAGAGGCCCAGCTGCAGGATATGGGGCTTGAGTTGGGAACAGACTATTTCAAACAAGTGCGGTTGCCAGAGCAGGATCCACAGTTCGTCGCTGATTTTTTCCTACCTACGCAGCGTCTGGTCATAGAAGGATATGGGTGTTTTTGGCACAAGTGCGTCGCGTGCGGCTATGGGGGGCCGCGAGCAGTCGATGAGAGACGGCGTACCGTTCTAGAGTCCCAGGGATTGCGATTACAAATCGTATGGGGACACGAGATATGAAAGGCGTCATCCTCGCAGGAGGGAAGGGGACGAGACTCTTGCCCGCGACGCGCGTGATGAACAAGCACCTCATCCCGATACTCAATCGGCCGATGATACTGTATCCGCTCGAGACTTTGCGCGACGTATTCGGCGTCACCGATATACTCATCGTCTCTGGCGGGGATCACATAGGAGGGTTCGCAGAATTCTTGGGTGACGGAAGCGAGCATGGCGTTTCGCTCACTTACCGAGTGCAAACAGAGGCCGGCGGGATAGCACAGGCACTCTCGCTCGCCGAAGATTTCGCGGCAGGTGAACCCATCGCTGTCATCCTCGGCGACAACATCTTCGACAACGCATCGCTCAAGAGGAGCGTGAAGACAATGAGGTGTAGTGATGGCGAAGCCGCCGTTTTTCTCAAGGAAGTGCCCGATGCCAGCAGGTTCGGCGTACCCACCTTCGACAGGAAAGGGAAGATCACGAAGATAAGCGAGAAGCCGCAGAACCCGGCCTCTTCATACGCGATTACGGGCCTCTACCTCTATCCCGCCGATGTCTTCCAGAAAGTGCGCCGCATCAAACCATCTGCGCGCGGTGAG
>CAZQNX010000110.1:0-2218 GCA_964595025.1 uncultured Candidatus Saccharibacteria bacterium
TCCAGTAGCCGTTGAGATACATGGCCGCCAACGAACCTGCCATCAAGAGCATCAAGACAAGAGAGCCGGGTGTCCCGGAGAGCTGGTATCCCGCCGCCACCAATGCCGTGACGTTGAGCGTGATGCCGAGCTGTACACGTTGCCACAGCATCTGCACGGCATTACTTCGCAGCCCGCAGAGGCCGATAAATGCCGAACCGGAGGCAATAGGTTTTTGATCAGGAACTGAATCCCGTGGCGGACTATCTTTTTCTGACATTGTTCTCTCCTTGAGTGTGAGGTGCAGTCTGTGATGGTTTGTACGCGAAAGGAGTGTGCAGGTCAAGGAGGGTTTGTTGCCAAAGAGGGTGAGAGCGGCGACTTTTCGCTCGCCTGCGTGTATCATGTGTCCCATGACTGACCAGACAGCGACCGCGCGGACGCAGATAGTTGCCACACTCGGCCCATCTTCGGGCCGGGAGCCAATGGTGAGTAAGCTCATCGAGGCGGGGATGGATGTAGCGCGGCTCAATTTCTCATGGGGCACGCACGATGAGCACGCTGCCTACATTGGCGACGTGCGCGCCGCCGCGGCAAAGCTCGGGAAGCGCTTGCCCATCGTGCAGGATCTCTCGGGACCGCGCGAGAAGACACCCAAGGGTCATGCCTACGCGTGCGGCATGGATACTATCACTGAAAAGGATCTCGCCGATCTCGTATTCGGCATCGCACAGGGTGTCGACTACATCGCGCAGTCGTTCGTCGGCTGTGCGCTCGACGTGGAGCGGATGAGGGAAGAGATAGGGAAGCGCGGCGCGAAGACGCCCATCATCGCCAAGATCGAGCGCGCCGAGGCAGTGGCCGATCTCGACAACATCCTTCAGGTGGCCGACGCTATCATGGTCGCTCGCGGCGATCTGGGGCTCGTTGCTCCGATAGAGGACATACCATTCCTCGAGCGCGACATTATCCGAAAGTGCAACAGCGCGAAGAAGCCTGTCATCGTTGCGACCCAGATGCTCTACTCGATGATCGAGCATCCCGAGCCGACGCGCGCCGAGGTGACAGACGAAGAGTATGCGATCCTCTCGGGAGCCGACGCGGTGATGCTCTCCGAAGAGACGGCGCTTGGCAAATATCCGCGCGAGGCTGTCGAGTGGATGCGGCGCATTGCCGCGCGCGCCGAAAAGGAGGAGGGTAGATCGCCACTCGCCCTCTAATCATCTCTCGGCTACAATGCGGCAATGAAGTGCGCCTCGCTTGTCTTCGATTTCGATAGTACCATCGTCAACTGCGAGACGCTCGATCTCGTGAGCGAGGTCGCGCTACGCGGACGCTCGGGTGCCGATGCCGTGCTCGCCGAAGTGAAGCGCATCACAGCGCTTGGCATGGAGGGCGCGATACCATTCGACGAATCGCTCTCGCGCCGCATCGCACTCGTCGCACCCACTCGTGCCGCTGTCGAAGAGGTCGCCGCGCGCATCGTCGAGCACATCACGCCTTCCTTCCGCATACACGCGGATTTCTTTGTGGCACGCCGCGGTTCTATCGCGGTAGTATCGGGAGGATTCGATGACATCATCTGGCCGGTCGCCGATATTCTCGGGATACCGCGCGAGCTCGTTTTTGCCAATGCATTCCGTTTCGACGACGCGGGTGTTGCCTGTGGCGTCGACACGGCGCGCCCTTCCTCCCAGGCGGGAGGGAAGGTGCGCGCTGTCGCGGCGTCGGCGCTTGCGCGTCCGCTCGTTATCGTCGGCGATGGTTGGACGGACTACGAGGTAAAAGAGCGCGGCGCGGCCGATTTCTTCATCGCCTACACCGAGCACGCGCGCCGCGAGAATGTCGTTGCGCACGGCGATGCGGTTGCCTCCTCTTTCGACGATATCGTTGTGCTGCTCGGGTGAGTCCTTGACGCAGGTGAACGTCTCCGGCGAGCACACGATCTCGAACACGAAATCAGTGACTCGCAGAATGACACTTGGCTTCTGGAAACACACACCATCCCTCCAGATGCCTTCGAAGACCTGCGTGCCGTCCTTGGACCAGGGCGCGCACGATTCGATGCGCTCGTACTCGACCACCTTCGGCTCGGCCCACGCGGGGGCGGCGAGACACATCGCGACGAAAAGAACAATCTTCCGCACCATTTCAGTATCCTTTCCTGTTGTGCACCCCGACCTTATCGGCACAACACCCTGGTGCGCGAGACGATCGCCGAAGCACTGGACGGCAAGGA
>CAZQNX010000111.1:0-2209 GCA_964595025.1 uncultured Candidatus Saccharibacteria bacterium
GCCGTCACTCGCGCGCGCACGCGCCTTTTCCTAAGCTACGCACACGAGCGTCTCAAATATGGCGAGCGCGAACGTACACTTCCTTCGGAATTCCTCGCCGATATCGATGAGCGCCTCACCATCCAATCGCGCCCGAAGCGCAGCCTTCTTGATGAGCCATTCATCGACTAAATTCGCTTGACGGGACACTGTGTCCCGTCAAAACAGCGGGGCACGGCGCGTGCTTCCGGCGAAGCGTCTTGCAAGGCATAATGCTGGATACATGAGAAAAACCGCCGCGCGCCTGGGCCAGCACTTCCTCGCAAACGACTACTACGCGAAGATGCTCGCCGATGCGGTGGCGGTACGCCCCGGGGAGACGATCGTGGAGATCGGCCCTGGCAAGGGCGCGCTCACCAAGCACTTGCTCGCGACAGGTGCATCCGTGATTGCCGTCGAAAAGGATGAAGTGCTTGCAGCGGCACTGTCCGTGCTCTTTCCTGCCGCACAGCTCTCGGTCGTCGAAGGAGATGTGCGCGATTTCGCCCCGCCCGCATGTTCGTATGTCCTCGCCGCCAACATCCCGTACTACATCACTGGCGAGATCATCCGCCAATTCCTCACCGCGACGCACCAGCCACGCGCGATGGCGCTGCTCATACAGAAGGAGGTCGCCGAGCGCATCGTCGCGCGTGATGGCAAGGAGAGCCTGCTCTCGCTCTCGGTCAAGGCATACGGCACACCACGGATCATAACCAAGGTGGGAAAAGGAAATTTCAATCCGCCACCTTCGGTGGATTCGGCGATCATCCTCATCGAGAATATCTCGCGCGCTCGATTCGAGCACCTCGAGGAAAATGATTTCTTCAAGGTGTTGCGTGCCGGATTCGCTTCCAAACGCAAGATACTCGCGAGCAACCTGGCAAAAACCTACGGTAAAGAACCGGTGCTCCGCGCCTTCAGTGCGTGTGACATAGAAGAAAAGGCGCGCGCCGAAGACCTCTCGCTCGATACCTGGCTCGCGCTCGCGCGCGCACTTGCTAGCGCCCGGGCGTAGGAGCCGAGGTGACGACCCACTCTTGCGCCACATCAGTATCGCGCGCGAGCGAGCTGCGTATGAGTGCGCGCCCTATGGTAGGTGCCGTCGCCGCTGGCGACATGATGCTCGTATCGTCACCCCATGAAAGCGCGTCTACCGTACTGCTCGCGGCAGTGAGCAGTGAGAGACGGTCTCCCGCGCTCCGTAGCCCGACACCAAACGCATTTGCGACGACAACAACCTGCGTGCTTGTGGAAATACTCCAGTCGGCGCGCACGGCCGCGCTTGGCGCGACGACCACATATCCCTTTGCGGGAATGCTGATATCTGCCGGGAGTCCCTGGGACGATTGCGCGGTCTTCACGACCCACCGCGATACGTCGACAGGGGACGCGGTCGGATTGAATAGCTCGATCCACTCATGATCAGGTGCGCCGCCATGGGCGGCATCGGGCTCGGCATATATCTCGCTTATGATGACATGGGTGATGCTTGCTGGTGGCACTGTGCCGGTAGTGGCACCAAATCCGCCACCATTCAAACCACTTACCCCACCGAGGCCGCTCGCACCTTGGCCAGGCTGGTACGCAGGAGCGGGCGAGCCACTCGATGCCTCCATCGTCATGAGAATGCCCGACCACACGATAATCGGCTGCTTCGAGACGATGCAGTAGTATGGCGGTGCCGCGAGCCCGAGAAGCCACTGCCCGCTGCGCAAAGGGGGACCAAAGCGATAGGTGCGCGTGCTTGGTGTCCAGATGAATGGTCCGCCGCGTGGCGGCCCGAGATTCGTATAAATCGCATCGTTATAGCAGAAGATGATTTGATTGATCTGCCCGCCAAAAGGGAACGCGAGCGCGAGAGAGGGGAGAAACCCAACCAAAACGGCCATGGCCGCGATGCGAGTGCGCATAGTAGGCATTGTATCCCATCAGCGCAGCATGACATCGGCTTGTACACACACCCCCCTTATGCATTTCCCCCCACACCCTATACCCTGTACCCTATGGAATGGCTTCGCGCGCACCCCTATCTCGACGCCGCGGTGATTACGGGGTCGCTGCTTATTGTTGGTGCGCTCATTGTGCGGACACAGCTCGGGGCACCGATTGCGACGACACCGACCGAGGGCACATGGGGAAGCGCGCACTCCATCTATACCGAGGGTGTTTCAACGGGCGGCGCGACGCT
>CAZQNX010000112.1:0-2147 GCA_964595025.1 uncultured Candidatus Saccharibacteria bacterium
CCTGCTCCTCCGCCACAAAATACTTGCTCGCCAATTCATAGTCCTTCTTCTCAAGTGCATCAATGAATAGCTTGAGTGTTTCTTCGGGGGTTGCGCCGCCGTAGGTATCTGCCTTGTAGGCGGCCTCGAGCGCAGCGGCCTTGTCTTGTTCGCGCTGCATGTACGCATCCGCTACGGCATTGCGAATCTGGTACTTTGTCATGTCGCCCTGCCAATTAAAATACAAGACCGCTTGCCATGTAGCGACAGCACCGCACGCCACGAGTCCCCAAAACCACCAACGCTTGTATAGCGGCACATACACTTTCCCAGGGGAAATTATTTTCATAAAAACGAGTATCGCACACTATTTTCTCTCTCACTCCCCTTATCCACACCTCACACATACAAAGGTCGGTCCTTTGTAATATGGGCAATCGCGTCTTCTAGGTCATTTTGCTCCCTCAAAAAATCAGGAACATCGGCTGCAAGTATTTTGTTTTGTGGGCGAGTAACTCCTCGATAATCACTGGAACTTGAGAACGAGTACCCTTCCATAAATTGTCGAAATTGTTGCGGGTTTTCTATAATACCTCGGTCCCAAAATGGCTCGACAAGTTCCGCGGGATTGAGGTGGACATAAGAAAAAATCCATCGGAAATAGTTCTCATCACCTACATGCCGACTCTTGAAACGACCCTGAAACAAAACGCCGGAGTGCCCATGTTTCAGATTGAAATACATCGCATAGGCAGTCATCACCTTTTTCATAAATCGACTAATGCCGCCTTCGGAGCATTCGCGCACCACAAGATGGAAATGGTTCGGCATAAGCGCATACGCGAGAATGTCGACCATGTCTTTCTTTCGCTCTTCTCCGGTAAACATATCCACAAAGGACCGACCTTTGTATCGAGTAGCGAGCCGACGAAAATCGAGAGGAGTTGTGTCATTCACTAAATACAGAAGGAGCGCAAAGCGCTCGTAGTCCTCTGGACCGAGAAACACCTCCGATTTATGGGCTCCTCGGTTATAGATGTGGTAATGCTCGCCCACAGCGAAAACGGCGTCTCGATTCATATTCATATTATGCCACATTTTCAATTTACGAAGGACCGACCTTTGTACAAAGGTCGGTCCTTTGTAGCTGTGTTAGCGCGGAGAATATGATTGGGGTACCGTTACAAACCAGATTCGATGCGGAGGGAGGCGGCGAGGTCTTTTTGGCCCTGGGATTCGGCCGCGGTGATGGCGGCATGGTAGGTGGCGGTCGCATCGGCAGGGCGGCCAAGCTCTTTGTAGTAGCGAGCCAGCAGGACGCGCAGATCGATCATCTTCGGGTTTGCGGCGATTCCCTTCTCGAGTATCGCTATCGCCTTCGCGCTCGCCTTCTGCGCGCTATACATCTCGAAGAGCGCGCGGTACGCATTCGCATTTTCGGCATAATTTTTTATTGAGGCGAGATAGTTCTTCTCGGCCTTCGCGCTGTCTTTCAGATAATTCATATACAGGTCGCCGAGATTTGAGAACGAGGTCGGATTGGTCGGGTACTGCTTGGAGAGATACTCCCACGCGGCGGCTGCGCCCTTGTAATCTCCGGCTATCTTGCGAAAGGTGCCGAGATCTACCCATGCCCAAAAATCGGATGGGTTTGCGGTGAGTGCTGCCTGCGTCTTTGCATACTTATCGGCAAGCGCGGCGCACACATCGGCCGCCACGGTACACGCAAGCTTTGTTTTGAAATCGGGCTGCGGTATGAGGGAGCTTTTCTGGGGAGCAAATTCCATGCGCTCGACGGCGAGAAGTCTTGGTTCCCCGGTAGTGGATACGCCGATAACTCCCTCTGCTGCCTCGGTAAAGGCGGTCGTCGTGGCGAGTGCGAGTGTGCTGCTCGCGGCAGCATCGGTATCTGTGGCGCGCTGTGTGCGCGATGGCTGGAAAGAGAAGAGCGCACTCGCGACAAGGAGCACGCCGAGGACAATCGCAATGTTTCTGGTGTTCATGTGTGAAGAGTACCGCAGAAACTCCCGCACGCAAAGCAGGCACACCACCACGAGTCTTGTTATCTTACACTCTCCGATTACAAAGGACCGACCTTTGTACAAAGGTCGGTCCTTTGTATGTACTCGGGGTTAGTGAGTGCATATGCAAAAACCCCCTCTTGCGAG
>CAZQNX010000113.1:0-2136 GCA_964595025.1 uncultured Candidatus Saccharibacteria bacterium
CGAGTCGAGCAATTCACGCGTTGCACCGCCAAACAGACGCCCTGTTCGGTGCGACAGCATCACTTCGGTACCCGAGGGAACGACACTCGAAATCTCAAAACCCTGCCGCCCGATCTGTGCTTCGTGTTCGGGGGTAAGGACGATCGGCTGTACGCGCTCGTGCCGCGAGGCGTTTGTCTTTTCTATGAGTTGGGCGATGGTCGATATGCCGTCACCAACGACACGCGGCGCTTCTGCTGCGAAGAGGCCGACGAGTTTTCCGCCAACGACCGTTCCCCGACACACAGGGCCTTTCAAGTATCGCTCGACAGAGATGAACGCGCAGAGCTGTCGGGCGCTGTTGAATGCGGGCCGCAGATCCTCGATCTTCTGTATCGCGGTCGTCGTGTGCCTCCCCCGAGAGCCGCAGCGAGGCTTCACGACGACCGGAGCTTCTATCTGCGCAAATGCTTCACGCGCAGCACGATATGACGACACGCTCTGCGAAGCGGGCGTCGGGATGCAAAGACGTCGCAGCTCCTCTTTTAGTACCATTTTGTCATCGATCCACAGATACGCGTCTTGTGAGACCTCGGGCGGGAGCGGAATGCTCTTGAAGTACTGCCATGCGCCGCGCAGGTGCGCGCGGTATAGATCACTCGCCATGCCAAAGAGAAACATCTGCTCCATCTGTATCCCCCGTCGCCGCGCTTCTTCCCACACCACCTGTGAGCGATAGGTGCGCGCTTTAGTCAGGTCGGTGCCCCAGCGTACCGCGCCGATGCGCTGCATCACCGCGGTGTGAATCACGTCCATCGTGTCCATCATCACGCGTGCGCCGGTATCAAGCGCGCGGAGTATGCGCGTCCCTTTGATGCGGTGCGACATGACGCTGAAGACCGCATTCAGCGTGTTGAAGACGAACGACACCTGATGATTGATCGGGCTATTGCCGCAGGCGGCACATGCGCCAGGCTTTTCTTTGTATTCAAGAAGGGTGCTCACCACAGCAGTATACCCGAGCGCATGCAAAAGGCCCCCGAGGGGGCCGCTTGCTAGTGTCCGCCAAGCATAGGTTCATTTCCTAAGGGCTAACGAGGTAATTATAACCCCATGGTGGGCAGAGAGAGCGTGTATGGGGATAACTGCGGGCGATGTAGGAATCGAACCTACGACGTCGGTTTTGGAGACCGAAGTTATACCATTTAACTAATCGCCCGTGACAGGCATTGTACGGTGAGGCGCCGCTTGGGACAAGCTATTTCTTGGCCTCTTTGTGCTTGGTCTGCTTGCGGCAGTGCTTGCAGAACTTCTTGAGATCGATCTTGCGCTCGACAAGCTTCTTGTTCTTGCGTGACCAATAGTTCACATGCTTGCATTTCTCGCAGGCGAGCTTGATGAGTTGATCCTGGGACATGGGCGGAAATATACCAGAAAGCTGCTTCTGATGCAATCTCGGGCTAGCGGCTTGGGCAGATGGTGTTCCAAATACCCTTTACCGTTCCGCTCGCAGTGATGGTCTTCACAATGGTATCCACGATGAGCCAGGCCGCGATGATGATGACCAACCCGATGACGACATTCCACAAGACCTCCTTACCCTCCTCGATAGCCCCGTGGCTGCCCACCGATCTACCCGAAATGAGCTTCCACCCGGCCCAGGCAAAGAGGATGGCCGAGAGGAAGACAGCGACGAAGATACTCAAATTGATCACATTCTGTGCGACGGTGGTGAGATCGGCGCAGGTGCAGTTGACTCCCTGGCACGGGACAATCTGCTTGGGGATACCCGCTGCGCCAGTAAGCGCAGGCGCAAGCATGAGCACACCAATGATGAGCGAAAATACCTGGTAGCGCTGTATACGCATGGGGATATTGTAGCACAGGCAAAAATACGGCATACTGTGCGGGTTGCGTCGGTGGCTGAGCGGTCAAAAGCGGTAGACTGTAGATCTATTGCCTTCGGGCTACGCAGGTTCGAATCCTGCCCGGCGCACATGAGAAAATCCCGCTTCGGTGGGATTTTCGATTGTATGCCGGTGTGGCGTGCCTGCGCACGCCACGAGCAGGATTCGAAAGGCGCAGCGATGCCGAAGCGAGCACGCGAGGCCGCGAGCCGGGGTCGCGGAAATTCAATTGCGACGGCAATTGAATTAT
>CAZQNX010000114.1:0-2129 GCA_964595025.1 uncultured Candidatus Saccharibacteria bacterium
GCCCGTACCACCACCCATTGAATACTCTCCGGGTTGAATCGTATCCGGCATCGCAATGCCCTAGCGTGTCGCACCAAATATCTTCGTTTTTTGAGATAACGACAGCCACTCCCGCACCAACCATGATCAATGCGGCCCTGTGCTGGCACATCCCGGATTCGGCCGCCACGAACCGTGATCCGAAGCAGATTCGCCTACTACCATCTTGCAGCATAGCAAAAGAATCAGCCCTGCACCGGTTAGGACGCAGGGCCAAAGTACAAAAGGCAAAGTACCCAAGTGAATGCAAGGATCAGAGAGCTGAAGCCGAAGATTTCTTGCGCACACCAGCGAACGACCAGCGGGCGTACCAGCCGTAGTCGAAGCGGCGGACGCTGACGATCCGCTCACCGTCCCAGCGGCCGAACGTAGCGCAGCAATAGTTACCATCCGCGTCCTGCCACTGACAACCGAAAGGTTTCGCGTCGCAGAACGCCGGGTCCTTCTTGGCGAAGGCAGCGAGTGCGATCGGGTCGGGAACGAGGTTGCGCTTTTCGTACTCGCGCATGAGCGCTTGGCACAAGAGCAAGCCGTTCTGATAGGCCGACGCTTCGGGTTTGAAGAAGACAAGCTCGACCTCGTCACCCTCGCCATGCGGCATCGCGTCGACAACAAGGTCGTTGCCGTAGAGCCTGCGGCCGGTCGCGGCGAGCGCTTGCTTCGGTGTACGGGTGCGGTCGACGGTGACGTGCAGGGCAATCTCGTTCGCGCGCGCTTCGACGCGCATATACAGCGACGCGAGCATGTCCGCGACGAGCTGCTCGCCGTCGCTCTCAATCACCTTCTGGACGATGTCTCCGGGGAGGTCGCTCTTGCGGAGCGCCGCGCCGATGAGATCCTGCAGCTTGCCGATCTGGCCGCTTGTGATGGATGGGGTCATGGGTTTTCCCATGGCGTCACCTCTTGGTTTGCAAAGAGCGCAGCGGAATGCCGAGCCTAATTTGCATTATAACACACTTATAACTATATATCCATGTGCGCCGGCTCACCCGCCGAGGATATCGATCTGCCCTTGAAATTTGTCGGCGAACTCCATCACGTCGTTGCCATAGAACGCATAGGCCGATTTGGACGCATTCTTCCACCCAGCAAGATAGCGGAGCGCCGCAAGGCGCTCCGCAGAGCGTGTCTGCGTATCCGCACCGTTGTCCATCATGAGGATGGCCGTCGCAAATACTGCCGTTCGCGGATCCCAGGGATTCGGCGGGGTCTGACCCGTCATCTTCGCGATGCGTGCGGCGTACTGTTTCCACGTCGACGGGATGAATTGGGCCGGGCCCATCGCGCCTCCCCATCCGTACCATGGCTTCTTCGACACCTTCTGCGTATCAGGATTAAGGCCGAGTTCGCGGCATATTTCCTCGAATATCGGCACATCGCGAGTCGGGTGCATGTCGATACGCCAACTCCCGCTTCCCACATTTTTCCCAAGGTTGCTCTCTTCGGCGAGAATGGCGAGTATGACAGCGGCGCGCACGCCCGTCTTCGCGCTCGCCTCTTTTGCATAGGCATACATGTCGCCGAACGAGACCTCCTTGGAGTCGCGGAGCGAGAAGAGTGCCGCGCGTATCTGCGCAGCCGTCTGTTTCTTCTCGGTGATGACTTTTTGATACACCTTTTCCTGTCCTTTCGCGGCCTTCACGAGCGACTGTTTCTCTTGCTCGGCCTTGGTGAGCGCTTTTCGCTCAAGCGTCTGCAGTTGGAGGAGTTCCTGTTCTTCTTGCTGCTGATCCTGCAGTGCCGCTTTGCGAGCAGTGAGGTCGTTCCGCGTGATGGCAATCTCGTCGAACGATGCGTCGAGCGCCCGTTGCACAGAACCGAAATCATCAACCTCCTGCATCACATCGCTCAAGGTGCCGCGCAGCGCTATCTCGACAAGTGAAAGGTCGTCGATGGCGCGCGTCTCGCGTATCATCTGCGCTATGGAATCCCTCCCCCGCACGACTTTTGCATCGAGGACAGCGATGCCGCGCTCCTTGTCGGTGATACCGGCCTTGAGCTGCTTGATGGCAAGATCGCGCTGCTTGATACCAAGCTGCGCTACCCGTATCTTCGAATCAAGTATCGACACGTCGCGCTCGAGCGACTGA
>CAZQNX010000115.1:0-2119 GCA_964595025.1 uncultured Candidatus Saccharibacteria bacterium
ATGTTACTATGGCGGCATGCAGGACCGCCCCCTCTCTATCGCCATCACGACAGGCACCCTCCTCACGGCGGTCGTCGTCTTTGCGGCAGCGTGGGCGCTCTGGTACTTGCGCGATGTCGTCCTCGTCGTCCTCGTCGCTATCGTGATAGCGACGGCGATAGAGCCGGGTGTCCGCGCGCTCATGGCGCGTCGTTTCCCGCGCACGATGGCGGTACTCACTATTTACGTCGGTCTCTTTCTCGCCTTTGTCGGCGTCTTCTACTCGTTCCTCCCGAGCGTTCTTTCCGATTTCACGATGCTCGTATCCTCGATCCCGCGTTATCTTGATGCGATCACGAGCTCGGAAGCATTCACGAGCTATGCGCAGATACTCGGCATGCCGCAGACCGGGATATCCGCGGCCGACATCATGGGAAGCGTGCGCTCGACACTCGACCCGGCGGGGAACTTCGCGAATCCGTTAAGCGCTATCAGTCAGATATTCGGCGGGCTGTTCTCGCTCATCCTCATCATCGTGTTCTCGTTCTACTTCGCGATGGTCGAGACAGGCGTCGATGATTTCCTCCGCGTCGTGACGCCCCGGGCGCACCAGCCGTATGTGCTCGGCCTGTGGCGTCGCGCCCAAGAGAAGATAGGTCTTTGGATGCAAGGACAGCTCCTCCTTGCCGTCATCATCGGTGTCATCATCTTCCTCGGACTCACCATCTTCGGCGTGAAGCACGCGCTCCTGCTTGCCGTGATCGCGGCGCTCTTCGAGATCATTCCTGTTTTCGGGCCAACACTCGCCGCGATACCGGCAGTAGCAATAGCACTCGCCGATGGGGGAGCGGGCCTCGTCGCCGCGACGATTGCGCTGTATGTCATCGCGCAACAGTTCGAGAATCACCTCATCTATCCGCTCGTCGTCACGCGCGTCGTCGGCGTGCCGCCGCTCCTCGTCATCTTGGCGCTCATCTGCGGCGCGGAGCTTGCGGGATTCCTTGGCATCATCCTCTCTGTCCCTATTGCGGCCACCATTCAGGAGCTGGCGCGCGACATCGCGTCGGGCCGCTTTGGCCGCGAAGACGCCCACCATCATGCGTGATTCTTTCTATCTCACGACCACGCTGCCGTATGTAAACGCCGATCCCCATATCGGCTTCGCGCTCGAGATCGTGCAGGCCGATATCCTTGCGCGCTACCGCGCACTCCTTGGCGATGAGGTATTTTTCAATACCGGGACCGATGAGCACGGTATCAAGATTTTTCGCAAGGCCGAAGAGGCCGGAAAGACGCCGCAGGCGTATGTCGACGAGTGGGCCGAGAAATTCCGCGCGCTCAAGGAGCGTCTCAATCTCTATCCCGAGCTGCATTTCATCCGTACGACCGATGCGCATCATGTGGCTGCTGCCCAAGAATTCTGGCGGCGCTGTGAAGCCGCAGGCGACATCTACAAGAAAGAGTACGAGGTGAAATACTGCGTCGGCTGCGAGCTCGAGAAGACCGACAGCGAACTCGAGCACGGCAAGTGTCCGCTCCACCCCAATCTAAAGATAGAGCTCATTCACGAAGAGAACTATTTCTTCCGCTTCTCGCGCTACGAGAAGCCGCTTCTCGACCTGTATGCACGCTATCCCGATATCGTCGTACCCGATTTCCGTTTCAACGAGATCAAGGCATTCATCGGCCGCGGGCTCGAGGATTTCTCGATATCGCGCCTCAAATCCAAGATGCCGTGGGGCGTGCCAGTGCCGGGTGATGAATCGCAGGTGATGTATGTATGGTTTGATGCCCTCATCAATTATGTCTCGACGCTCGGCTGGCCCGAAGACACGGCCACGTTTGAGCGTTTTTGGGGCACGGCGCATACGCCGCGCGCGGTGCAGGTGGCAGGAAAGGATAATCTCCGCCAGCAGAGCGCGATGTGGCAAGCGATGCTCATGTCGGCGAGCTTGCCACCGACGCGGCAGATAGCGATACACGGATTCGTCACGAGCGGCGGCCAGAAGATGAGCAAATCGCTCGGGAACGTGATAGACCCGTTTGCTATCGCGGGCGAATATGGCATCGACGCGCTCCGGGTTTTCATTGCCAAACACCTGCATCCCTTCGAGGATAGCGACTTCACGATGGAGAAATT
>CAZQNX010000116.1:0-2084 GCA_964595025.1 uncultured Candidatus Saccharibacteria bacterium
CTCACCCTCGGAGTCGATGGCGACCCCTGCGGCAATCGCCGCCACAGCCACCTCGAGTTCCGAACCAGCAAGTGGTTTCTGCTCCCAGCCGAGCACGACGCGTCGCAGCTCGTCCGCCCTTTCGAGTGGAACGGTCACGACGCGCCCGACCGAGCCAGCGCCCTGGAGCACCGTGTACCCGAAGTACCCAATACCCAGAACGACCGCCGCGATGAGCGCCCAGTGCGCAATCGCCAGTACGCGATGAATGATTTTTATCATCGCATCACCTTCCTTTCTTTTAGTTTCGGCTAAGTATAATTATACCATATTTCTATGGAAATACAAAATACGGCGTACCGTGCCTTGCGTGTTAGCCTCGCGCGATCATCCGCGCCTGCGCTGCTATCGCGGCGGCATCCATCTCGTAATGAGCGATAAGCTCTTTCGGCTCTCCCGATTGCCCGAATCGGTCGCGTACCCCGACAAAGCGCATCGGTGTCGGGGCCTCGCGGGCAAGTACTTCGGCAATCGCGCTGCCGAGTCCTCCGGCAATCTGATGCTCTTCTATTGATACGATAGCGCCGTACTCACGCGCTATGCGGACAATCGTTTCTTCGTCGAGTGGCTTGATCGTCGCCACATTCACGACACACACGGTCATCCCTTCGGCTTCGAGCATGCGCGCGGCGCGCAGCGCCTCGTACACGAGCGGCCCTGTCGCAACGAGCGCAACCCTTTTACGGGAGGTGTCACCTCCCAGAGATGCGTGAAGTATCTGTGCTTTGCCGATAGCAAACGGTGTGTCGGGTGTCGTCATGAGCGGCGTTGCCGAACGTGCAAATCGGAGATACACGGGCGTGCCGAGCTGCGCCGCCGCAATCGTCGCCTTGCGAGCCTCTTCGGCATCGCACGGCGAAATGACAGTCATGTGCGGGATGGTGCGCATGAGCGCGATGTCTTCGAGCGCCTGGTGCGTCGCGCCATCGGGCCCGACAGAGACACCCGCGTGCATGCCGCACACCACGACCGGCATCTCGTTGAGTGCGATCGTCGTGCGTATCTGCTCCCAGTTGCGACCGGGATTGAACATCGCGTACGAGGTGATGAACGGCACCTTCCCTGCTGCAGCCATGCCCGCCGCAACAGTGGCCATGTTCTGCTCCGAGACACCTATCTCGATGAATCGCTGCGGGAATTCTTCTTGGAACCACTCGGCGCGCGTGCTCTCTGCCAAGTCGGCCGTGAGGACGACGATGCGCGCATCGGTACGCGCCGCTTCGACGACGCCCTTTCCGAATCCATCGCGCGTCGCAGCGGATTCCTTCGGGTCCCAGATATCTTCTCGCAGATATGCAGATGGTTCGATCATACATTTCCACTCTGGCGATGGTCTTTCTTGATCTTCCAATAAATCTCGTGTGTTCCTTGCGCTTCCGGGTCTAAGTTTTTGAAAAGCTCGGCGGGATATTTTGCCTTTATCTTTTCGAGTTTCTCGCGCATCATTTCCTCAACGTCGATCTCGAGAAGCACAGCCATGTCGAAACAGTAGAGAAGCACGTCGGCCAACTCCTTGCGGATTGAGGCCAGACGCACAGAATCCCCTTTTGTGTCTTCCAGACCCGGATTATCCCACTGGAATAATTCAAGTAGCTCTCCGGCCTCGATAGAAACGGACTTGGCGAGGTCGCCTGGCTTGAGCTTGTGCCAGGAACGCTCTTCCAGATATCGGCGTATATCATTTTCAATATTTTTCATAGGTGTTATTGATGTTCGCTCGCGACTTTCCCTTGCATCGTGCGTAGCTCGTCGAGAAAACGCTTCGCTTCTTCTGGCTTCGGCGGCTTACCGTGCCAACGATAATCCCCTTCTATTTCGCGCACGCCGCGCCCAGGAATGGTGTGAGCAATGATGACGACTGGCTTCTCGACGATCGCCCTTGCCTCGTCACACGCAGCGATGAATTGCGGAATGTTGTGTCCATCGATTTCGATCACATGCCAATTGAATGCCTCGTACTTATCGCGCAGGGGCTCGAGCGGGAGCACCGATTCTGTCATGCCGTCGATCTGGATGTTGTTGCGATCGATGATTGCGGTCAGGTT
>CAZQNX010000117.1:0-2066 GCA_964595025.1 uncultured Candidatus Saccharibacteria bacterium
TACAAGCTGCCGTTCGTCGACAAGGTCGTCTATACCGCGCATGAGCCGCTCGATGAGGATCGCTCCGTCGTGCGAGAGCTGCGCGCACTCAAGCCGAGCGTGTTTGCGAATGGCGGTGATCGTGCCGCAGGGAATACCCCCGAATACGAGGCATGCGAGGAGCTCGGCATCGAGATGGCGTTCAACGTGGGCGCGGGCGGGAAGATACAGTCATCCTCATGGATGATTAGCGCGGCGAGCAGGGACGTGCGGCGCTCCGTGCGTCCGTGGGGAGAGTTTTACAACTGGGATACCGGCGGCGGGTGGCATCTTAAGACCCTCTAAATAAAGCCGGGCAAGCGGCTCTCGCTCCAATATCACCGTCACCGTGCCGAGCAGTGGATATTGCTTGAGGGCGATGCGACTGCCACGATTGGGCCGCGCACGGGGAAGCTCAAGCGCGTAGCGCTCAAGCGCCACCAGGTATTTACTGTCCCGAAGGGGTATGTGCACCGGCTCGAATCGAAGAAAGGGGGCGCGCTGGCCGAGATATGCGCGGGGAGGTTCGATGAGCAGGATATCGTGCGTCTCGAGGATGATTTTGGCCGGCATGCCGTACGCAGCGCGAAGAAGCGGTAGCGTCCTTGCTGCTCGGGCGGGGCAAAGACTCGATAGTTTACAGTCAGGCGCAAAGGCGCTACCATCGCCCCATGTCCGCGACCTTCTCGTCTCTCTATGCTCGTTACTATGATGCCATCTATGGAGAGAAAGAGTACGCTGCTGAGAGTGCCTACTTTGAGAAATTGCTCAAGAAACAGGGTTTGAAACCCGGTAGCCATATCCTTAGTTTCGGTGCGGGTACGCTCAATCATGAGCAGTATTTCGCCGCAAAAGGATACACGGTGAACGGTGTAGAGCTTTCGGCCGATATGGTTGCGCAAGGGCGAGAGAAGATCCGCGCGCTCTCGCTCGACAAAGTCTCGATCGAGCAGGGAGACATGCGAACCTATCGCCCCGCGCGAGTCTACGATGCCGTGCTGATCCCATTCAATGTTGTCTCCTACTGCGTCGATATCCGGGAACTCGACGCGACGATCGCGGCAGCGGCCCGTGCGCTGCGACCAGGAGGCATCCTTGCGTTCGATTGCTGGAACGGCGATAGCATGAAGAAAGATCCGCCGCGCGATGCATGGTCGAAGCTTCCGATCGAGGGAGGTGTGCTCTATAAGCTCGTGAAGGCGGGCCCTGTCTCGCGCACCAGCACGTTCGTGCGCTCACTCGAGCTCGTCGCCGTCCGGAGCGGCACGGCAGAAACATATCGCGAAGATCACACGCTCTCTGGGTGGGCACCGAAGCAGCTGCGCACGGCTTTCGCGAAGAACAGTCTCAAACTCGTCGGCCCGTACGAATGGATGACGATGAAGCCTGCAGGGGGGCGTTGGGCGATTACCGTCGTGGGTGTCAAGAAGAAATAATATGTCAGTCTGTCAGCTGTGCCGCACCGAATACGAAAACCCCATCATTGATCTGGGGATGCATCCCTTGGGCGATCATTTTCTCAAAGAAGGAGAGCTTGCGATGCTGGAGCCGCGGTACCCGCTCGTCGTCGTGCAATGCACGGAGTGTGGGCACGCGCAGCTTCTCGTTGATGTGCCAGCTTCGGAGCGGTATCAGACCCACGAGTATAGCTATACGGCGTCCAACTCCGCTGCATCTCGGACGCACTTCGAAGAGCTTGCGCGATGGACAATCGAGCGCCACTCGCTTATGGCCGAGAGTCTCGTCGTCGATGTGGGAAGTAACGACGGCACGCTCCTCTCCTACTTCAGGGAACAGTCTGGATGCTCTGTGTACGGGGTTGATCCCTCGCCCAATATCGGGAAACTCGCGATCGAGCGCGGGATCCCGACAATCGTCGATTTATTCGGCCCTGCGGCGGTCGCAGCGATCGGTAGGAAGGCCGACGTGATCACGAGCACCAACACGTTCAATCACATCAGCGACGTGGGCGCATTCATGGGTACGATTGATTCTCTTCTCAAGCCGGACGGCATTTTCGTTTTCGAGGTACCGTATCTTCTCGATCT
>CAZQNX010000118.1:0-2060 GCA_964595025.1 uncultured Candidatus Saccharibacteria bacterium
TCTTCGGTAAGAAGCGCGACTTTCCGTATCTTTTCGCGCTCCCATGCGTGCTGCTTTTCGTATCCTTCGGAAACCAGGATGTCGAAATCGTGCATGTCCATGCGGGGAGGGTACCATGACGTGTACAAAAGACGAGGCGGCAGCGCGATGCGCTGCCGCCAGATTTGATTCCCTCATTTCGCCCCCTCGAGGTCTACTTCGTGATGCGAAGGGTAAAGACGACGAGGAATCCAAACACGAAGATGAAGAGGGCGACCAGATACCAGGGATTGAACGGAATCTGGAGCGCTCGTGCAAGCGTGGTGGCGGCAGCTGTCCAAAACAGCGCCGAAACCAGGCCAACACCTATAGAGCCCATCAGGCGAAGGTTTGTGCGGGTACGCATGCAGTTTTTCCTCTCGTTTGGAGTTTCTGACAGGAACAGTACCCCTTTCGGGCCACTTCTGGCAAGTCTGGCAATTTTGTATGATTACCCGCGTGGCCGCAAGAGCGGGAAGAGCTGACACTCGTGCGCAGAGCGATTCTCAAGAAATGCGAAGAGGCGCTCCGACATGCCGAAGCCGAAAGAGGGCGGCATGCCGTACTCCATCGCGCGAACATATTCTTCGTCGAGCCGCTGCGCCTCGGCATCGCCCGCATCACGCATCTTCTGCTGCTCCTCGAATCGCGCGCGCTGATCGTGCGGGTCGTTGAGCTCGCTGAAGCCCTTCCCTACCTCGCTCCCCGCGATGAGCACCTGCATGCGCTCCACGACGCGGGCGTTGTCCGGCGAGCGCTTCGCAAGTGGTTCGAGATATACGGGGATGCCGACAAGGAACGCAGGACCACTCATGCCTTTGCGTATCGATTTCCACAAATGATCGACGGCACGCGGCAGATTGAGTTCTTCCCCCACCGAAATCCCTGCATCGCGCACCGCCCTGATGGCCTCGGCCTCGGTGCAGGCGAGCGGATCGATACCGAAGCGCTCGCGGATGAGCGTGCCGAAATCGAGCTCCGGCCACTCTTCGGCGAAGTCGACGGTGTGGCCGTGTATCTCGAAGGTGTACTTGCCGTACACTTCTTTTGCGATGCGGCGGTAGAGCTCCTGCACGAAGCGCATCCCTGCGCGCATATCACTGTATGCTTCGTATGATTCAAGCTGCGTGTAGTCTTGCAAGTGCTCGCGCGACTGGCCTTCGTTCCTGAAGATGCGACCGATCTCGAAGACCTTGGGAAATCCAGCGACGAGGAGTCGCTTGAGCCAGAGCTCGAGCGATATGCGGAGTGATACAGGAATATCGAGCGCGTGGTGGTGCGTCTCGAAGGGGCGCGCATCGGCACCGCCAGGAGACGTTTCCAAGACGGGGGTTTCTGCCTCGTAGAAGCCGCGCTCCAAATAGAATGCCCGGACGACGTGCCAGAATCGCGCGCGGCGCTCGGCCATCGCGCGGAGCTCCGGGTCGGTGAGGAGTGCGAGGTAGCGCTCGCGCAGTGCGAGCTCCTCGTCTTTGATGCCGAAATGTTCGCTCGGGAGTGGCAAGAGCGATTTCGCAAGCATCTTCCAATCGGCAATCTTGAGCGAACGTTCGCCGCGCTTGGTGACGAAGGGCGTGCCGCGC
Source organism: uncultured Candidatus Saccharibacteria bacterium (assembly GCA_964595025.1). GTDB lineage: Bacteria > Patescibacteriota > Minisyncoccia > Phycocordibacterales > UBA2100 > UBA10103. The sequence goes on from CAZQNX010000118.1 coordinate 1,602, forward strand.
GCTTGCACGAAATCACCGATGTCTGCTGTGTCGGCAAAGAGTGTGAACACTGCCTCGGCCATATCGTCCTTCTGGAAGACGGCCTGCATCTTGGTCGTGCTCGCATTGCCCGAGCCATCAGAGATGTCGACAAACATGATGCCGCCTTGGCCGCGCTTGCCGATGATGCGTCCGACGATGGTGACGTCTTTCCCTGCGTCCACAAGCGTGTCGAAATCGCGCGCGAGCTCGGCTATCGGCAGATGCGGGTCGGTCACCGCCGGGTACGGATCAAAGCCCGCGCTACGCAGGAGTTCGAGTTTGCGGATGCGTTCTGCACGCAGATCGGCTTCGGACGACATGGCCGTATGATACCAGAAATATCCGCTCGCTCTAGGTAGTGCTCACAATCTTCCCACATAAATTGTAAATAACCCCCGCGTTGTCGCCGCCGCGTGAGATACGATGGGCGCGCATGAG
>CAZQNX010000119.1:0-2031 GCA_964595025.1 uncultured Candidatus Saccharibacteria bacterium
GCTCACGCCCCTTCCCCTTGGCTTGTGCCACCTGCTTGGAAGCCTTCTTCATGCGGGTCTTTATAGCACGAGCGGCGGTGCTTGGCGACAATCGTAGATGGTGGCGTGCATGTATCGGTCGCTATCTTGATACACAGGGATACATGTGGCGAAATGCTTCGCGAAGATACTTGCGGGGTCGATAGGTGGCGCATCGACGACGAGGTAGTGCCCCCGAAACTCATTCATGGTCTGTGTCTTGTCGCGCCAGTCGAAATCCGGCGAAGTGTAGAGACGTTTCTCGTACTTGCCTGTCCTGCGCACCACATCTCCCCCATTGTAGTTGTAGACGACGACGCGCGTGATGCTCGCATCTGCCGCGATATGCGCCGCAGCGCGCGCGACAAGTCCGGGCGCGTAACCATTCACCTTCCCCATAAGATATTCTTCGGAAAAGATGGCACTATAAACGAAAGTGACTGGCAGGAGCACGAGAAGAAGCGCTGGCCGCAGTGCGCGACGCCACCACCCAAGTGCGATGATGCCTGCAGAGAAGAGCCATGATGCGCCTATCACGAGGAACGACACATAGAACGTGAGCGGGCCAGAGCCGCCCGAAAAGGGGTAGAGCATGTCCCACTGCAGGGAAAGAATGCGCCCTATCCACGCGGCCTTGGGGTAGAGCGACGGCACCGTATGCGGCACGAACTGAAGCGCCACAAGGCCGAGCGCCGCGATACACCCGACGAGCGCGAGGACGCGATAACGAGCCACGTCGACACTCTGCGCGAGATACACGGCAGCGAACGACACGAGCGGGATGACGAGGAATTGCAGATACCTATCGAGCGCGCCGACCGAGAAATCGAAGATGACGAGGTAGAAAAGGAGCCCAAAGACGGTGAAGAAAACGAGTGGGCGCACGCGCTCGAAGATATCTCGCGTACCCCACAGAGGCAGAAGAACGAGGAGCGGAGAGAGATAGAACGCCGCCTTTACCACCTGGATAGCCACCTGGAACCAGTTGTGATCTGTCGAGATGAAATGCTTCCAGTACACGAGTGACTTCGCGAGATCGAAGAACGGAAAGACGTATTGCACTACGAGGAGTACGAGCGCAAGTGCTGTGGCGAGCAGAAGCGCCGTTCCCGCATAAAAAAGTGCAGCTCGCGTCACCAGAAGTGAGCGACGCTCCCAGAGCCAATCGGCCGCAAGTGCACCGATAGCCAGGATAAAACTCGTTTTCACGAGGAAGCCCAAGACGCACACGAGCGCGACGAGAGACCACCATCGCGCATCTGTGCGTGCGCGTTCGTATGCGATAAGCGCGAGTAGCAAGAAGAACGGCATGATCTGGCCGTCGGTATCAACCATGAGCGAGGCGAGTATCGAGTGGAACGAGAACGCGAAGAGTATCGCGCCCCAGAGCGCCGCACGCTCCCCCGCGCGCATGCGCAGCCACACGAAAAGGAGGAGGAGATTGAGGAACCCGAAGAAAAGCGGGACCATGCGTAAGTGCACGTCGTACCCCACAATGGCTCCGCCCGTCTGGTAGAGAAATTGCGAGAGCGGAGGATGCGGAATATTGGTGCCGTAGTTGGTCTCCGGATTCACGATCATCGGCCACTTGTACTCATCTTGGTGCAGCGGAAGCTCAAGCCCAGGGACGCGGAGAGTGAGGAAAGCGAGGGCGATGAGTGCCAATAAAATCCGAGAACGCATATTCACTTCTTGCGCGCAATCACGAGCATCTGCCCCGCAAACGGCTTCCAGGGCAAATAGATATACGCACGCACGATGAGGGGGTGCGCAGGAATAAGTGCGGGTCGCGAACGCAACGAAAATGGAAGAAACCCCGGGCGCTCCAAGATGATATCGAATCCCTCGCTCACGAGAAAACTCGCCAGACTCGCGTCCGTCCAGATGCGACGATGCGTATAGTCGTCAAAATAGCGGCGGTATGCGATACGGAAATTCGGCTGCAACAGGATAAGTTTGCCGCCCGGTTTCAAGACGCGTCGTATTTCAGTCATGACTTGAGGCAAATCATCA
>CAZQNX010000120.1:0-1966 GCA_964595025.1 uncultured Candidatus Saccharibacteria bacterium
ACCAGAAGAGATTTCGTGATGAGATATATCCGCCGTCCTTTCCGAGCGCTTCGCGTACTTGAGTCTCTATCTGTCGCGGCTCGAGCCTGCCCGCGCTCCCCCGAGCGACTCGAGGCGATACTGCGCCGCGGTATGCGCATTGCTGCACTCGCTACTCTACAAAAACCCACCGACGTAAGCGACACCGATTGGCTCGAGACGAAACGTGCATTCGTCGAACGAAGACCGCGCCGCGGATTGTTAGTGAAGGAGCGTTCTCTGCGTGGCCACCTCGGCTCTGAAGCTGGTGAAAATACAAAAATCTCTTTCAAGTTCCCCTGCGACACTTACTACGCATCTCGCATGCTCGAGATATCCTTACACGATTCATCGGGAGAAGAGATGGGAACGCTTGTTTTCCCTCGCCGATTCCCGAGTCACGAACTCGATAGTGATGAAAAGATACTCAAGGCCATCGAGGAATTCTTGGCAGAGGACTCTCCCGAGCGCGCACTCGCACAGGCAGAGGTAAGCAGGGCGGCGATGAAACGTTCGGTGGAAGACCTTCTCTCTTCAATTCCCTCGATAGCGGCCATTGGAACACTCTCTGAAGCAGATGCAAAGCGCATCAGCGAACTCTTCCGCCGCGAAGATATCCTCAAAGAGCAAGGGCTCGCCCTCGATCAGTTACGCTCTGGAGGAAAGCTCTCTGAAAATCAGACGATACTTCTCGGTAAAGATCCGCTCTCGACCAAGCTCTCAAGCGTGTGGAACAAGGATGTCCGTGCCGTGCTCGACACTGTCGTAAAAAACACCCGGGTTCAGAGCATGCGCTCAATACGCGCACGCGGACAGTTACCGTGCTTACACCGACAGGTCGCGAAACAATCGATCTCTAATGTAGTCGTGTTCTGCTCTCCAGTTACCACCCCTTCACCTCCAGCGCCTTTTCGGCGGCTTGCTGCTCGGCTTCTTGCTTGGATTTCCCCTCACCCATCGCAACGCGCTCGGCGGCAAGAAAAACGCCGACAGTAAAGGTGCGAGCATGGTCTGGCCCCACATGGTGCAAGAGCTGATAGCCCGGGGTGACCCCAACGCGCTCTTGCGCAAGCTCCTGGAAGCGGCTCTTCGCATCTTGCCAGAGGCGCTTCTCGACGACTTCGTCGGTCTTGGAAAAAAGCTGGGCGGCGACGAACGCGTGCGCGGCCTCGTATCCGCCATCGAGATACAGCGCGCCGATGACCGCCTCGAACGCATTCGCGAGGATGATCGCGCGTGCGCGGCCCGTGTCGCGCGCTTCTCCGCGCGAGAGCAAGAGAAAATCGTTCATGCCGAGCTTCTGCGCCGCATCGGATATCGATACCGTGTTGACGAGCGCGGCGCGGTACATGGTGAGCTCGCCCTCGGGCTTGTCGGGATACTTGCGGAACAGGAAATCCGTAACAGCGAGCTCAAGGACGGCATCGCCGAGGAATTCGAGACGTTCGTTGTGTTCGCGCCCTGAAGTGCGGTTCTCATTGAGATACGACCGGTGCGTAAAGGCAGTCTGCAGGAGCCGCTCGTCGCGGAAGGTGTGTCCGATCTTTGCCTCGAAGGCCGAAAACGCCGACATGGCAGATAGCTTACTGCTTTTGCGCGAGGATGTTAATCGCGCGCGTGACGATGGGGAGTACGTCGTCGTAGAAATTGAGATCGCCCACTGATGCGAGCGGGAACCACTGGGCATCGTCGAGCCCGCCCTCCTTTTTGAGGACCAGGTCGGCAAACGGTGCCTTGGCGAGGAAGTAGGTAGCGTGGCGGCGCTTCTTGCCGCCCGAGACCTTGCTGTCGTTGGCGATGTATTCATTCTCACCGAGCTGATCTTCCACCACGACCTCGAGACCAACCTCTTCTTTGGCCTTGCGCTTTACGCCGTCGTGGTGTGCCTCGCCCGGCTGCAGCTTGCCCTTGGAGAGCGTCCAGTGTCCGAAGATGTCGTGCACGAGCG
>CAZQNX010000121.1:0-1885 GCA_964595025.1 uncultured Candidatus Saccharibacteria bacterium
GATCGCACAGATGGATATGGCTCTGGTGAAACCGGACGATGTGACATACCTCAGGATACGGGTCGGGTAAAGACGGAGCGGAATGACTGTAATCCTTCGCGCACAGCACCGTCTTCTCTCGGAGAAGGCAGGTGCTACCATACGGGTAGCCATATTTATCAAGCGCTCGTAGCATCATTTTCCTCTTAGTATGAAGAAGACAATAGCAACCATCCTCGGCATCGTGCTCCTGTCGTTTGCGGGGGCAAGCCAGGTGTCGGCTCTCTCGTCCGACGATATCGCGAGCAAGATTCAGGCGCTCATGGCGCAGATCGCGTCGCTGCAAGAGCAGATAAAGGTCTTGCAGACAGTCGTTCCGAGCGGTTCGTCTTCGGGTCCCTCTGTCGCCCCTGCCGAAGCTCCGGCTTCGTGCAAGGTGTGGTACGACGGCTGCAACACCTGCTCGCGCTCAGTGCCTGGCGGGCCGCTCGCTTGCACAGAGCTGGCCTGCATCTGGAACGCGGGCGCAAAGTGTACGGAATACTTCCCCGGCAGCTCGTCTGGCTCCGGCGGTGTGCCGCGCCTGTGCGCCTTTGCGGCGCCGTTTCTTGCGCGGGGCATGAACAGCGACGCTGTCTCTGCTGTACAGGAATTCCTGGTGAGCGAAGGCTTGCTCTCGCAAGCGACGGGCTATTTCGGCCCGGCGACTGAGGCGGCCGTGCGTTCCTGGCAGGTACAGCAGGGTATCGTTTCGAGCGGGAGTGCTGCAACGACAGGGTGGGGGACCATCGGCCAGCGTACGTGGGAAGGTCTTCGCCGCCGCTGCGCTGATGTCGGCATCGGCGATGTCCTGAAAGCCTCTCCGAAGAGCGGCGCGGCACCGCTCACGGTCTCGTTCACTGCTGAGGCGTACGCGCATACGTGGACCGAGAACGGCATGACCGTGTCTGTCGCCGACAGGGGCGACCGGTATCTCGATTTCGGCGATGGTTCTCCGGCGCAGAAGCTCGTCTGTACGAACGCTACGGCGAGCACGTGTCGCGCGAACGTCTCACACACCTACACGACGGAAGGTTCCTACACGGCGATACTATTCACTGCCGGCTACTTCGGCATGCAGAACGATACAACATACGGCACGCGCTCGGATGTGGCGCGACAGACTATAGTCGTTGGTGCCGGAGGTGGAAGCGCATGCACGAGGGAGTACGCGCCCGTTTGCGGACGCCCTTCGGGATGCGCGAACACCTGCCCGGCGGGCGCGTATTGTGCGATGCTCTGCCAGATGCACGAGCCGCAGACCTACGGCAATAAGTGCATGCTCAAGGCCGCGGGCGCAGAGTATCTGTACGATGGCGCGTGCAGGGATTGGTCTGCGAATAAGCCGCCGGTCGTGTCGGGACTCTCCGGCCCGACGACGCTCTCGGTGAACGAGACAGGTACTTGGCGCGTCACTGCGAGCGATCCGGAGAATCAATCGCTCTCGTATGCGGTGTACTGGGGCGATGAACACATCCACCCAATGGCCATGATGGACAAGGCTGTGTCCAGTGCCGCCTTCTATCAAGACACGACGTTTACCCATAGCTACGCGACTGCCGGTACTTATACGATAACGATCGTGGCGACCGACCCGCAGGGACAGTCGGCGAAGACAAGCACGACAGTCCGCGTCGGCGCAACGCCGATTGCCTGCACCATGGAGTATGCTCCGGTGTGCGGACAGAAGAGTGTGTGCCCGGCGTGCACCGCCAGTAATCCTCCCTGCATGGCTGCCTGCTATCTGCAACAGCAAACGTATGGCAACAGGTGCATGATGCAGGGCGATGGCGCCACGTTTGTCCGCGAGGGGGAGTGTGCGAATTAGTACTAGTATTTCGATGAAAAAAGAATCAGACCCCGACGC
>CAZQNX010000122.1:0-1864 GCA_964595025.1 uncultured Candidatus Saccharibacteria bacterium
AACTCTTTGCAGGCATTTCTTTTTCATCACGCAAGAACGATGTCTTGCGCCAGTTTGAAAGCACGCATTCTTTAGACTCAACCTGTCCGTTGCGTATATAAAAAATTTTACCAGTTTCTGGAATACTCCGCAGTAAAATATTACAGCCAATCCAACCAGCACGCTTCGCGCTTGGGGTAAGCGGTTTTCTTTTTTCAATAATCTCCGGTACGAAAAAATGTTTAGGGATAACTACGAAATTTTTAACTGAATAGTTATGTAAATTATAATTTAGTAAGAAAAAATTTGGATTATTGTTTGACTCTAAGCGCTCAATCATCGTTTTGTACGCGCCGTCAACAATTTTGATACCGAGGTTATCTTTTTTACTTTTAAGCTCAAATTGTTCTTTGCAATTGAGGCACTGAAAATCAGCTACCGGCTGATTGTTGGGAAATTTATCAATTCTAGATTTTCCACAGTTCGGGCAAAAGACGCTCTCGTCAACCCATTTTTCACTCAACACTCTCGCCTTTTGAGAAAGACTTGTATATGCGACGGCCGCTGAATCCTGGAAAAAGAGTTCCATTATTTTTTCTCAGAAACCTTCCTCCACCGCGGGGCAAAGCGGATAGACCAGGCAAATACACGAGCAACGAGGGGGTTCATCCCCTGCTTGCGCATAGACTCGTAGCAAATACGCTGAAATTCCTTGAGGTCTGTCCCCTCGTAGCAAAACTTTCCGTCTCTAAAGCACAGGCTGCAGTAGCGCGGGTCCTCGCGAACGCCCGCATCGTTTTTAAACGGCATCAAACAGCTTTGGCATGAGTCTTTCATATAGTCCTAGTATAGCAAAAGAGCCCTCACGATGTGAGGGCTCTTCGTCTGTGATCTGGCTCATCCTAGGCCTTCCGCGCCCTGACGAGGAGCCGTATCGCCGGGTACTGGCGATACTTCTTTGCATTGGCATCGAATTCAGCCTGATCCTCCGGGGAGAGCCCGGCGGGTGCCGCTGCGGGGAACCCGATGTGCTCGGTCTCCTCGATGACGAAGCCGACCTCCTTCAGGACGGCGAGCGTGCTCTCGACGCCACGGCGCCAGTTGTGCAGCTCTCCACCCCACGGCGCGCTCGTGACGAATTCGCCATAGGTAGTGACGAGATTCCCCGCCACGTCGGTCATCTTATCAGGATGCGTTACGACGAAGCCGAAAGTGCCACCCGGCTTGAGGAGCCGGTGGGCATTTCGGCAAGTCGACATAAACTGTGCGTCCGAAAGGTGCTCGAAGACCATGTGCGAGAACACGACATCGAAAGAGCCTTCCTCCCCCGCGAGGAGATCAGGCTTGGAGATATCGCCCACAAGGAATGTGGCGCCGGGGATGCGTGCCTGTGCCATCTTCACCTGATCGGGACTGATCTCGACGCCGGTGATGTCTTCGGGGCGCACGCCGGACGGAAGGAGTACTCCCGCCTCGACACGCGCACTCGCCGAGCCGAGGTCGAGAAACCTGATTCCAGCCTTCAAATGACTCTTGAGCAAGCGCTCCATCGCCGGCTTGCCGGCATAGCGCCATGTGGGAAGCCTGTCGGCATCGCGGAACGCTTTCGCGAAATCGTCGTACACTGCGCCCATGTCGACGGCGAGCGCGTCTGGCCGGCTAGGCGATTCGGAATATCCTGTCATAGTGATATGTCTCCATGATGAGCTGACTAGTAATGGAATGTATCATCGTTCACGAGGGAGCTCAATGCAAGCCGCCAACGAAGAACCTACTCATCCAACTCACCCAAGAGATCGGCCACGTCGAGCGGTTTTGTGTACATATCGAGCTCGCCGTCATTCTTTACGGGCCACTGCTTCTTGGGTCGATCTGCATACAGCTC
>CAZQNX010000123.1:0-1862 GCA_964595025.1 uncultured Candidatus Saccharibacteria bacterium
CCCTCAAGGAGTTTGAGAACAGAACGAGGGAAGAGGGGAAGAGCATCCAAAAGCGCAGTGTCGAAACGGCCAAAGATCTGGGGCCTGCATTCGCGGGGGGCACGGGTATCCGCTCTCTGTATGCAGGCACCTCGTGGCATCCAGACTCTCACGTGGTGCATGAGTTGCGCGAAAAGATTGGCTCAAAGGGAAAAGGAGACCGTCTGGCACGAGCCGCCCGCGAGAAAGAAAAGAAGGAGGATACGGTAAAAGATGACCACGCTCACCCACCGCCGGCAGCAGGTGGCGGTGACGCACACCCGCCGAAAGCCCATTAAAGACCATGCCACCAAGCACTGCGACACCCCAGGTAGACACCGACAAAGCTTTCGCCGAGCGGCTTGCACTGCTGCCACCAGTGGTACAACAGGCGATACAATCGGCAGACCTCGAAAAACACCTGCGCGCACTCGCCGATTCGCATAAGCTCCACATCGATCAATGGGAGCTTCTAGAAAACGAGGTCAAGCTCGCCCTTCTCGGCTTCGAAGACGCCGAGAAGCTGCCGGAGAATCTGCGCGATGTCGTCGGGGTCGATACACAGACCGCCGATGAACTCGCGACCGCCATCAACGATGAGATATTCGAACCTATCCGAGAAGAGCTCGAGCGCGCGCTCACACATCCGAAAGCAAAGACGGCCGCGGTCGATGGTATCGAGCAGGCGCGCCAAGACGCGCTCGCACTCGCTCGACAGACAGGAGAGGCTGCGCCTCCCACAATACAGCCGGCCACGCCGCCCGCGCAGAAACCCGAAGGAAACATCATCCGCGCTCCATTATCCGATACCTACAAACCCTCCATCCCCTCGACCGAACGTAAAGACGTTCACGGCGACCCGTACCGCGAACCGCCGACCCCATAAGTCGGCTGATATACTACATATATGCAATTCCAGGTGCCTCAATTCATCGAGGTCGAGGACAAAATATTCGGCCCACTCACGTTCAGGCAATTCGTGTATGTCGGCGGCGGATTCGGTACCGCATACCTCATCTGGCGCCTGGCACCACTCTTCCTCGCGGTGCCGCTTATCATCGCGGTCGTAGGACTTGCAGTTGCTCTGGCTTTTCTCCAGATGAACGGCCGCCCGTTCATATCCGGCCTCGAGAGCGCCTTCTACTACATCTTGCGCGGCAAGCTCTACCTCTGGAACAACGCCCGCAAGACGCAGAATGCCACTATCATGAAGACGGTTGCCTCCCAGGCGAGTGCCGCTTATGTCCCCAAGCTCTCCGACAGTAGGCTGCACGACCTTGCTTGGTCGCTCGACATCAATGAGCGCATCGCCGCGGGTACCACGACCGAAGATGAGCGCTCGCGGGTGCGGCCCGATACGCTTGCGCCGATACGCACAGCCCGCAGCGCGCTCGTGCAGTAGGGAAGACGGGTGCGAAAATGCGGTACAATGGCGAGAGGGTATCTAGCCCGCCACCATGCCGCACGCATCAGATACACGCAGCAGCTCGCTCTCGACGCAAGATTTCGTACCTGTGCAGCAGGTGCGTGATGGTGTCGTCGTACTCAAAGACAGCACATTGCGCGCTGTCTTGCTCGCATCGTCCATCAACTTCGCACTCAAATCCGAAGACGAACAGACTGCCTTCATCGTCCAATTCCAGAATTTCTTGAACTCGCTCGATTTCTCGGTACAGATATTCGTCCAATCGCGCATGCTCGACATCCGCCCGTACATCGCCACGCTTGAAGCCCAGTACAAGCAACAACTCGACGACCTCATGCGCGTCCAGATACGCGAGTACATCGGATTCATCAAGAGCTTCACCGAAGCTGCGAATATCATGACAAAGAGTTTCTTCGTT
>CAZQNX010000124.1:0-1822 GCA_964595025.1 uncultured Candidatus Saccharibacteria bacterium
TGAAGTCCTTCTTGAGAAGAACTTTCCGCAGTGGTTTCTGTAGTTCCCAACTGCGTTGAAACCTTTTCTTCACAGGGGATACCGTACGCGGAGGAAAAGGTGCAATTCTCTTTCCCCTGCTGTTGGGGCTGTGGTGGCGACTTCTCGCCACCTCCGCCCTTTGGCATTTCTGGCATCTTGCCTCCTCCTTTTTCCTCGCCTTGTCCTTGTCCTTTTTCCTCACCTCCCTTCGGCTCTCCGCCTTTTGGTTCGCCAGATTGTTCACCTGGCTTCGGCTGTTTGCATTCTTTACCTCCACAAGTATCTGTCTTGCAGTGTTTCGGACGATCGCATGTGCCGGTGGTCATGTGGTTATTCGTCATGTCAGAGCAAACCTGCGGCCCCGGCGGACACATATATTTATTCTTCCCACCAGGCTGACACACGCCGGTAATGGGATCTGGGTCTTCGCCACATTTGCACTGCACATACACCGGATCGCACATATTGTCCGCATCTATGCCTGTCGCGGCTACAGGGGCCGCGTACACAGCGAACAAGCAGAATAGTGTCCCTGCTGCAACCACTAACGAGACCCGCAGCTGATTAGTCATAGACACAGTATAGGTTGTGACTGGCGGCGGCGGCGACACGCCTGTGGACAGCCGCCAGCAACGTGTTTACACTCGCGCATCGAGAAAGCGCTGCAGGATGATGGCGGCGGCGGCGGCATCGTCGTGCCGCTTCCCGGGAGGCGCATAGCGCATCGCCTCGGCCGAGCTCCACGCCTCACGCGCGCGATGCACGATAAGCCCGCGCTCCTCAAGCGCTCGTGCACACGCGTCGACGCGGGGCGTAATCTCGTTGGCAGCACCCGAATCGGTGCGCGCATCGCCGAGCACGATTTCTGTCACTCCCTCCTCGGTTGCGTATGCCGCGATACGATCGGCAAGTAGGTCATTTGTCAGCAAGACCTCGCGCGGGAACGCGAATGTGCCCGCCAGATCAGAGATGGCGATGCCCGTGCGCTTCGCGCCGTAGTCGATGCCGATGTAGCGCATACGCCGAGTATAGCAGGCACACTTAGCGGGCAGCGAGTTTTGAAGTCTTGTATGTATCGGGCTGGAACGCGTCGAGCCGGACGATGCGCGCGTGTATCCCGGCCTGCTGCACATCGTCGGCGAGATGCTCAACGTACTCGCCCTCCTGATCGTACCCGAGCGCTATCACGTCGGGTCGTGCAGCTCGTATATGCGACAGATACCCTTCCCTATCCCCAAGTACCGCCTCATCGACAAGTGGGTGCGCGGCGAGAGCTCGCGCACGCTCTTCCTCGGGGCGGCGGGGCATATGGCCTTTTATCCGCGTCACCACCGCGTCTCGCGCGACGGAGACTATGAGATACGGGCGCGCGGCAAGCGAGCGCGCCTGGGCGAAGAGCTGTTCGTGCCCCTCATGGATCATGTCGAACGTGCCGAATAGCATAACCCGAGTCTCGGGAACTGCGAAAAAGTCGCGCGCCGTGCGGGCATCTGATTCGATCGCCTCCTGCAAATCTGCGTCGTCGGCAAACCACCCTTCGGGTCGGATAAATCGGAGCAGCTCGACAGAGATCTCTTCGCCGTAGAGCGACGCATCGTGGCCGAAGAGATGCGTTTCGAGTATGCGGCGGCGCGTATCGGCATACGAAAGCGCTTCGTATGTAGCGCCCCGCACTCGCGCGCGCGCAATGTAGCTGCCGCCCACAATATCTGCCGCAAGTGGAATATTCGCGGTCGGGAACCCGAGCGCTTTCGCCCGGGCACTTCCCCGCTTTATGATGCCAGTATGGTGCTGCATGCGG
>CAZQNX010000125.1:0-1794 GCA_964595025.1 uncultured Candidatus Saccharibacteria bacterium
GGGAACGATGCTGCTCGCCGTACGGAGCGCCGCGGCATTCCCGTCTCCAAAAATCCTGGTGAGGAGTGACATAGGAGCCCATAGTTACAGAGTGCGAGACACGAATCTAGCGCGAAGAAATGCCCCACCACAGCCGGTTTCTGATATGAAAACAGCCCCGCCTTTCGGCGGGGCTGGAAGCGAGACTACGCGCGCTTCTTGGCCTTCTTTGCTTTCTTAGCGGCCTTCTTTTTTGCTGCCATAGTATGGAGAAAATATTTTTGATTAATTCGACCCGCATGCATTCTCTTTCGAGATTGATGCCGCGTCTTCTCCATCATTATTGCATCGGGTGAAAAAAAATGTGTGCAAAAGAATAAATGTGTGGATAACTTTCATCATGCGTTCCACGCAAAAATATTTTATATGCGCACGCAAACGATCTCTCGAAAAAGATTTCTACGATTTACGCGTTGCGAAAATCGAATGCGAATGATTCATTCTTTGCTCAACAAAAAAGACCCAGTGCGGAAGGCGGGTGCGAGCTCCAAAGTGAAAGTCATATGTGAGTGCCGCCGCCCTCCGTACTGGGTCCTTTTTACCTCCGACAATGGTACTCTGCACACCGCGGCCACGCAAGGGCCGAGAAACGCAAACCCCGCCTTGCGGCGGGATCTACGCGACTTTCTTGGAAGCGCCAACTTTGATGGCACTCACAAGTTCATTCTACCCTACTCTTTCTCGCGCGCAAGGCTAGCGGCCCGCCTTGATCTGTTCGATGAACTGCTCTACTTGCAGTGCAATCGACGCGTCGATTGCACTGCAAGTAGAGCAGTGCAATCGACTCGTCGCGCTCTCGCGCCGCAGTGAGCGCAGCGATGGCGCGGTCCTTGTTTCCTGCCGCGTGGTAGGCAGCCGCAAGAGTGAAGTATGCCTGCAAATCTTCAGGATGAGTCGCCACGCGCGTTTCCCAGAGCGATGCTATCTTGCCATACTCATTGCGAGCCGCGTACGCCGATGCGATGCGTGGATCGGCTGCCTCGCCTGTCTGCATGATCGGCGCAAGCAGTGCCTCGGCTTCGGCGTCCTTCTTTGCGGAGATCAGCGACGCAACGTAGAAGATGCGTGGCTCGACGATCTCTGGCGCGAGTTCGTGCGCCTGCTTCAAGAACGCGAGCGACCCTGCGCGATCGCCACGCGCTTCGGCGTTCGCTGCCTGCTGGAAGATAATCCCCTGCTTTGCGGGCGAGAGCGCCTGGGCGCGAGCAAGTGCCTTGGCCGCATTCTCATGATCGCCATACGAATCGAAAAGGATACCCAGGAAGAGCGGGAATCGCGCATCGAGGGGCGACGCATTCGACTGCTTAATCATCTCTTCGACAGCAAGGGCAAAGAACGCCTGCTTGTCATCGCGCGAGACATCTGCTCGCCCGGCGAGCTGCGAAGCGGCCTGCGCGAGCTGCTCGCGAACTTCTTGCAAGCCTGGTGCCGGGTACGAGACCGCTGTCTTGAATTCATTGATGCTCTGCGACAAGCCGCCTTGCGGAGCGATAGCGCGCAAGAGCGTGCGATTCTGCGCAAGCGCATCGGCATTCACATACCATGCGCTTCCCCAGGCAAGGACGATCGCACCAAGTACAGCGACTGGTAAGAGCTTCCCCCCGCCCGAGATAGTTCCCTGCCAGAGGCGCGGCGCATCCTCATGATCCGCGACCCGCCACGCGATATACGAGAGAACAGTCGCAAAGAAGAGGTAGCTCGTCACGTTGTCGAAGGTGAAGAGGAGGTAGAAGAAGTATCCGGCAAAGAGGCCCG
>CAZQNX010000126.1:0-1789 GCA_964595025.1 uncultured Candidatus Saccharibacteria bacterium
CGCTGCCTACGATGCCGACAGGCACGAAGTTTTTGCGCGCACGGCGGAGGCAGAAGTAGGGGTCAATATCGTCGGCACGCAGATGGACACGAGCAGAGCTGCTGTCGCGCTTGCGCATCAGTATACAGACACCTGGGCGACGATCGGCCTGCACCCGATACACACCACCAAATCACACCACGACGAGCAAGAATTGGGCGACGGGAACAAGGAATTCACCTCGCGCGGCGAAGTGTTTGACGCGCACGCATATCTTGAACTCGGGCGCGATCCGAAGGTGATCGCGATAGGCGAGTGCGGGCTTGATTACTATCGCAACGACCCCGCGACGAAAGCCGTCCAGGCAGATGCCTTCATTCAGCAGATAGAAGTGGCAAACAAGCTCGAAAAGCCGCTGATGCTCCACATCCGTGCCTCGAAAGGTACACAGGATGCGTATCACGATGCGCTCGAGCTCGTGAAGGCGCATGCAAAGGTGTCGGGCGACGTACACTTTTTTGCGGGCGATTGGGAGACGGCGCGCGCGTGGCTCGATAGTGGCTTCACGCTTTCGTTTACGGGCGTCGTCACCTTCACGCATGATTACGATGAAGTGGTGCGCGGCGCCCCGCTCGACAGGATCCTTTCCGAGACAGACGCTCCCTATGTAACCCCGGCCCCGCATCGGGGAAAACGCAACGAAAGCGCCTATATTCCCGAGATAGTGCGCGCTATAGCTCGCATCAGGGGGGTAGATGAAGAGGCCGTCCGCGAGGCTATTCTCGGGAACGTACGGCGGGTTTTTGGCCTACAATAAGGGTTGCGAAGGGGGGATGCGTGTGCTACAGTGCCCCGACATGGCAAAGAAAGCAGCACAAAAAGAAGAGGCCGCAGACCAGGAGGTCGTTCTCCGCGTGTACGAGGCTGGCTACCACATCGTCCCCCAGACGAAAGAGGAGGAGCTTGATGCGGTGGTCGCGCAGGTACGTGCAGTCATCGAGAAGTTCGGCGGATCGTTTATCGCCGAAGGCGCGCCTGCTCTCATGAAGCTCACCTACCCCATGACGACCCGCGAGGGCGACAAGAACGTCGAGTACGATCGCAGCTACTTCGGCTGGCTCAAATTTGAGGCTCCGGCAAGCGTTGTAAAAGCTCTCGAGGAGCATTTCGCAGCAACGCGCTCTATCTTCCGCTCTATCGTTTTCAAGACTCTCCGCGAGGACACCCGCGCCAAGATCAAGGGTCCCCAGTTGCGCGAGGTGAAGCGCGGCGACGCGCTCAAGACGGTGCGCAAGGCCGAGGATGCCGCACCTGTCTCTGAAGTCGATCTCGACAAGGCGCTTGAGACTATCACCGCCTAGGCTATGTACATCAACAAGGCATTCATCTTCGGGAATCTCACGCGCGACCCCGAGATTCGGGCGCTCCCGAGCGGGATGAACGTCTGCAATTTTTCTATCGCAACCAATCGGGTCTTTACTGGCAAGGACGGCAAGAAGCAGGAGCAGACCGACTTTCACAACATCGTCGTCTTCGGCCGCACGGCGGATACGGTTGCCCAGTATCTCAAGAAGGGGAGCTCGGCGTTCGTCGAGGGTCACATCCAGACGCGCAGCTGGGAGAAAGACGGTCAGAAGCAGTACCGCACGGAGATCGTTGCCGACCGCGTGCAGTTCGGTCCGCGCGGAAGTGGCGGCGGTGGCGCTCCGGCCAAGCAGCACGACGCGCCAGACGAATCGGCTTCGGCCTCGGGTTCTGGCATCGATTATCCAAAAGACGACATCAATCCCGACGACATTCCTTTCTAACT
>CAZQNX010000127.1:0-1782 GCA_964595025.1 uncultured Candidatus Saccharibacteria bacterium
TGCTTGGTGTTTGCTTCGTGTTCGCTCTGCGGCTTCAGCGGGTATACACATAACGGTTTGGGGCTTGGCGAAGTGGGGGAATTAGAAGCACAAATGTTCAATAAACCACTAATGTTGATAGAAGTACAAATGCTCAATTTAGCACTTCTGCCCCCATTTTGCCAAACCCTTGTTATGTGCCGTTTTTCTTGTCTTTCCAATTCCACCATTTCAGTTTTTCTGTTTCGTGTTCGTCTGTCGGTGTGTCTGCAAAGTAAACAGCACATTTAAAAACATATAAAACGCATCTGTCTTGAACTGTTCCTGCATAGGCGTTTGAAAGGTCGTAAAGTTTATTAGGATTTTGTCCTTTCAAGTCGGCAATTGATGTAATACCAATATTCCAAAGGTCAGTAGCCAATGACTTACCAACCCCTGGAATAATTGTTAGTTCTTTTATCGTTTGTTCTTTTGTCATTTATTTTTTCCAAAATTCTTTTCGTCTTCAATTAAATGGTCGTCCCATTTTTCTTTTGGCAAGTCAGAATACAACTCAATTAAATTGTTTTCTGGGTCTCTGAAATGTGCAACTCTAATTCCCCAAGCCGTCATATCTTTTGGTTCTGTCAAAAATTTTACGCCTTTGTTTTGTAATGAATTGTAAGTTTCATTTACGCTGTCAACTTGTACAATAATTGAAACTTTGTCTTGCAAAGTTTCATTTTTCTTTGCTTCAGCATTGTTAATGGCAATGCTCATTAGTTCAGCCTTGAATAAAGCAAGCCCTGATGGAGTGCCAATGTTGAAACTGGCGAAGTTGTCGCCAAGTTTACCCCAAGTACATTCTAAGCCAAGAATGTCGTTGTAAAAAGTGAAGCACTTATCAAAGTCGTTCACTAAAAGTCTGATGTTACTGAATTTCATTTTGCTATTTTTTAAATTTATAATGCAAAACTACTTTTCAGTCATCGTTGCTAATTGTAAAAATCGGTCGTTTTTGTTCTCAAACAATTCTGTTGGGTTGTTTCCTGTATGTTTCTTTAAGTCTTTTATGAAATGTGATTGGTCAAAATAATTTTGTTCGGGATAAAGTTGCCCTTTCTTAATATGCTTGAATGAAGCAAAAAGTTTTAAAATTTTGCAATAGGATTTTAAGGGAATGCCAAATCTGTCATTGAAATAACGATTGATTTGTCTGCTAGTCCAAAAAACTTGTTGTGAATATTGTTCTACTGTCTGTTCGCCATTTGTTTCATACAACAAATTAAAAAGGTTTTGTTTTCTGCTGTCAATGCCTTTTTGACTTCCTAATATTGAAAGCATAATTTTATTCAATTTTTCTGTTACACTTTCCAAATCTGTAAAAGAGGTTTTGTCAAATTGCCAAAAGTCGTCTTCCTTTATTTGTTCGTTGTCACAAAACGCTGAAATACTTTGTTGTAGAATATAGTCAGTAGCTAATAATTTAAAACGAACTCCAAAAAGTTGTCTGTTGGGCTCAATAGAAACTTCAACTTGTTTAGTCCAAATTCCTGTTAGTGAAATTTCTTCTTGTTGGTAGTTATCAAAAGAAATAATAAGGTCAAAACAACCGTCTGGTAAAATTGTAAATTCAAGTTGTTGAGTTGTAGAATTGTCAAACCACCAATAGTTCTTAACGAAGTCGGTTAGTAATTTGTCGGGCTGAAACTCTTTATAAATCATTCAATTTTGTCTGTTTGTTGTTGTAGAGTGTCGCACTAAAATGGCACATAACGTTTTGCGGCTTTGCGTTGTGGGGGATTTTTAGCACTACTGTTCATA
>CAZQNX010000128.1:0-1739 GCA_964595025.1 uncultured Candidatus Saccharibacteria bacterium
CATGGGTCTTAACGACGAGAAACTCTCTTCGTGCGCCGTGAGTTCGAATGCCTCGTGCACGACGAACGCTGCCTCGCCCGTCATCGTCATACTCGACGAAGCGATAGGCATCGACAAAGCCATCCTCAATACCACGCACTCGTATACGGCGACGCAAGCCATCGTGGACGGCCCTTCCAAGAAAGGCGTACGCGAGGGCCGCGCAGCGGCCCTCAATATGATTCCCAGTTCGACGGGAGCGGCAATCGCTGTTACGCAGGCGTACCCGCAGCTTGCGGGGAAGTTTGATGGCATCTCGATACGCGTTCCCACACCGGCGGGCTCTATTGCCGATATCACTTTTATCGCGAAGCGCGAGACGACTGTCGAGGAGGTGAACGACATCCTCCGCAAGGCAGCCGCCAATCCGCGCTGGACAGGCATCTTCACCGCGACCGACGAAGAACTCGTCTCGCACGACATCGTCGGCGATACGCACGGCTCCATCGCCGATCTCACCATGACGCGCGTCGTCGGCGGCAATCTCGTAAAGGTGCTCGCCTGGTACGACAACGAGATGGGCTACACGCACACGCTCGTGGAGCATGTGATGAAGGCGGCACGCCACTAACGTATGCGTATCGCTATCGCTGCCGATCATCGGGGCTTTGCACTCAAAGAAGCGCTCAAGTCGGCGCTTGTCGCGCGCGGACATGAGCTTGTCGATGTGGGCGCTCCAACGCTCGAAGCGGGAGATGACTATCCCGACTATGCCTATCCAGCAGCGCTCCTCGTCTCTACCGGCGATGTCGATCGAGCGATCCTCATTTGCGGCTCGGGTGCGGGCATGGTCATTACTGCCAACAAAGTGACCGGCGTTCGGGCCATCGAGGGATATGCGGTTGCTCATGTGAAGGCGGCACGCAGAGATGATGATGCGAACGCACTCGCGCTCGCTGCCGATGAACTTGATAGTTCTGCTGCGCTCGAGATAGTCGAGGCGTTTCTCGCGGCCTCTTATGATGATTCGGCTCGCCGTGAGCGTCGCCTCGATGAGATAGCGGAAGTTGAACATAATGCACGCACAGAGACGTCCCATGAGTGAGATCATCCCCACGGTCGTTCCGAAACACGCGCACGCTATCGCGCTTTTTGCCGAGCGCTGGGGCGGCATCGCGCCCGTGATGCATATTGATGCGACGGATGGTGACTTCGCTTTTCCAGCGACGTGGCTTCCGAGCATCGGCGACATGTTGCCGGTAGAGCCAGTGTGGGAAGCACATGTGATGGCGCGTGAACCGCGGGCGATAGGGGAGCGTTTTATTCGAGCGGGCGCATGGCGCGTGATAGGTCATGCCGAGACACTCGAAGGTGAGGCAGGCATCCAGACACTGGAAGGTTGGCGCGCGATGGGTGCGCGTGAAGTGGGTGTTGCGCTTCTCCTTGATACACCACTTGCCGCTGCCGCACACCTCGAACCCCATACAGATGTCGTGCACTTGATGACGATCAGGAAGATTGGCGCGCAAGGTCAAGGGTTCGAGTTCGATTCGCTCGCACGCATCAGCGAAGCACGATCTCTTTTTCCGCATGCGGTGGTGTCGGTAGATGGCGGCATCAACGAGACAAACCTCGCCCGCGTTGTCGAGGCGGGTGCCTCGCGCATCTGTGTTGGCGCCGCTTTTGCTAGCGCGACTGATCCGCGTGCATCATTCCGTACACTCATGGACATCGCTACCGGTGCGGTACAATAAACGCAT
>CAZQNX010000129.1:0-1720 GCA_964595025.1 uncultured Candidatus Saccharibacteria bacterium
TGGCCAAGTACCCAGAAATGCTGACCGCAGCTGCCGAAGGCTTTGCTCCGCACGACGTTACCTTCTATCTGCGCGATCTGGCAGCGGCGTACCACAGTTACTACGATGCTGAGCGCATTCTGGTCGATGACCAAGCGGTCAAGCATGCGCGCCTGGCACTGGTAGCTGCGACCGCACGGGTGTTGCACAATGGCCTGGCGGTACTGGGTGTGGATGCACCGGAGAGAATGTGAACATGAAACATCAACGTGGGGGTACGTTTCTCGGTTTGGTGCTTGGACTGGTCCTGGGACTGGGCATCGCGCTGGGCGTGGCCATTTATGTAACCAAGGTACCGGTCCCTTTTTTGAACAAAGGCCAGAGCCGTACACCCAGCCAGGATGAAGCCGAAGCGCAAAAGAACAAGAGCTGGGACCCCAATGCGCCTCTTTATGGCAAGAATCCGGCAAAGCCGGCGCAAAGCGCCTCTGGGCCAGCATCGGATGCGGCGGGCCCGTCTAAAACGGACACCGCTAAAGCGGCCAAGGCGGACAGCAAGGGCGAGATCAAACCCGCCGTATCGGCTGATCCCCTGGGCGATTTGGTCAAGGCCAAAACCAACGCGATTCCGCAGGCTGCTGAGCCATTCGTCTATTTCGTGCAACTGGGGGCCTTTCGCAGCATGGAAGATGCCGAAGCCCAGCGTGCCAAACTCTCATTGACAGGTGTCGAGACGAAAATTACCGAGCGGGAGCAATCGGGACGCATGGTGTACCGCGTGCGCACAGGGCCCTACGACACCAAAGACGAAGCCGAAAAGAACAAGGACAAACTGGAAAAAGCTGGTTTGGATACAGCCTTGGTCCGGGTGCAACGTTGAGTCGCATCTGGTAGCCGGAACTTTTTGCATGGCACCCGGTCACACGGTGCACCTTTTTGGAGTCAATACACATGAACATGAAACGCCGCGACTTTTCCCGTGCCACCGCTGCAGCCGCACTCGCGCCAGCCACCTTGTTAGCCATGGATGCCCATGCACAAACGGGTAAGTTCGTTGCTGGCAAGGACTACCGTGTGGTTGAGCAGCGCGCTGCGGTAGAGGCTTCGGCGGGAAAAGTGGAAGTCGTGGAATTTTTTTGGTACAGCTGTCCGCATTGCAATGTGTTCGAGCCGCAGTTGGAAGCCTGGCTCAAACAATTGCCCAAGGACATCGCCTTCCGGCGCGTGCATGTGGCCTTCAACGACAGCTTTGTTCCGCAGCAGAAATTGTTCATTACCCTGGATGCCATGGGGTTGACCGACAAGGTGCACGGCAAGGTGTTCAATGCCATTCATAACGAGAAGCGCAAGCTGGCCAAGGCCGATGAAATCGCAGATTGGGTTGCTACGCTGGGCGTGGACCGCGCCAAGTTTCTGGAGCAGTTCAATTCCTTTTCGACTGCGTCCAAGGCCACCCGGTTTACCCAGCTGCAAAACGCCTACCGCATTGAAGGTGTCCCCAGTTTTGGTATCGACGGGCGATTCTGGACTGATGGCCAAATGACCGGCACCATGGGCCGCGCCATCAAGGTGGTGGAAGGTTTGGTCGCTGAAATCAAGGCGGGCCGCTAACTCCCTTTTTTTGCAGTCAGTCCTTGCGCTTTTCTTTGGAGGCGCCTGACGAAGCGTCGGGCGCTTTCTTTTTGCGCTTGGATTCCTTATCGGATGCTTCGCCAGGCGTGGTCTGTGCAAATTCCATTTC
>CAZQNX010000130.1:0-1719 GCA_964595025.1 uncultured Candidatus Saccharibacteria bacterium
CCCGCCATACCGAAGACACCCGCAATCGCGGCAATCATATTGGGGATGTCGGCATTCACAACGGTCACGCGGGCAGTCGTCTCGGGACGGCGACTCATGATGAGCGTCGGAAAATTCACGGCGTTCGTGATGAGTCCCTCTTCGGCGTAGCGCTTGAGCTGTTGCACTGCCATCACGGCGCAGGTATCTTCGGATTCTGCCGTGCTCGCGCCGAGATGCGGCGTGCAGAGTACGTCTGCCCGCCCAAGGAGAGCCGTGGAGGGAAAATCGGTGAGGAATCCGCGAATCTTCTTGCTCTCGAGTGCCGCGATGATAGCCGCCTCATCGCATATCTCGCGTCGCGAATAATTGAGTAGAATGGCGCCCGGCTTCGCGAGCGCGAGAAGCTTCTCGTTGACGAGATTGCGTGTCGCGTCGAAGAGTGGCACATGGATAGATATGATGTCGGCCTTCGCGACGACTTCTTCGGGAGAGCCGACGAGCTCGACGCTCGTCTTGAGCGCGTGCATGTTGCCAGGTGTCGGTTGGGGATCATACCCGACGACACGCATTCCCCGCGCCACGCCGCAATTCGCGACGAGGACGCCGATCTTCCCGAGCCCGACGATGCCGAGCGTCTTGCCCTTGAGTTCGGAGCCCTTGAACGCGGACTTCTGCGCCTCGATGAGCTTCTCGATGGCCTCATCGCTCTCTACACGTATGTCGCGCATGAACGCATAGGCCGCCGGGATGTTGCGGACGAATCCGCCGAGCACTGTAAAGACGAGTTCGGCAACCGCCTGTGCATTCGCGCCAGGTGTATTGAAGACGGGAATACCTTTTGCTGTCGCCTTGTCGACGGTGATGGTATTGACACCGGCACCTGCGCGGGCAATCGCAATGAGAGAAGAGAACGCATCAGTGTCTACCTTGGTGCTGCGCGCGAGAATCAGCGCTGGATCAGCTTCCTCTGGACTCACCGAATACCGAGCCCCAAAGAGCGCGAGCCCTTGAGGAGCGATCTTGTCGAATGTCTTTACGCGCGTGACCATAGGCTTCTAGGATATACCGAAAGCGGATGCGTGCAAGACTCATGTATTCTCCCACAACATATTGAACGATTTAAGCTAGTATTTCCGTATGCGCCTTGATCCAAAAAGAGTCGTTGAGGCGCTCAAGAAGAACGAGGGTGACGTGCGCAAGACAGCGCGCGAGCCCCGCGTGAGTCCGGGAACGGTGATGCTGTGGAGAAAGCGAGCGCGGAACCTCAGCGATTTGAAGTACCTCCGCACGAAGGGTCTCTCGAGAAAATCGACGGCACCAGAGCGGCGGCGGTGGACGGTTCTGTCTCCCGATGAATGGGTCCGCATTGAGGAACACCGGCGCAGGCATGGACAGTGCGCGTTCAAGATAAAGCACGCGCTGAAGGTCCCGCATGGAACGAACACGGTTCACCGATTCCTCGCAAAGAAGGGCTTGATCAAGACCGGTCGCACGCATCGCAGGCCGCGACATTAGGAAACAACGCATATGCACTCAAAGAACGTCGACACGGTGGAAAATCTTCAGATGGACGTCAAATACGTCACACCCGAGCTTTCAGGGCTTCCTCACACGCTTTTTCTGTACGCCATCATGGATATATACTCCCGATACAAGCAAGGTGTCATCCTCCCACGTCTTGATCAGGCACTCGCCATCGAAGCGGTGAAGATTCTCGTGCCACAATTCCCATTCAAG
>CAZQNX010000131.1:0-1676 GCA_964595025.1 uncultured Candidatus Saccharibacteria bacterium
GTATTTCCCGCTTCCGAAATCATTCCACACATTCGTGAGCGAATAGTCGCCGAGGCCGTATTCGTATGTGGGCGAGTAGTAGGCGGGGTAGTACGAATCGCGATATATCTGGCTTGAGCCGCCACCGTATGAGTAGCTCGGCGTTGCCGTATAGGTGGGACGATACGATGGCATGGAGAATGAAGTGGGACGTGCAGTGTACGACGGTGTCGAAACGGTGCGCGGCACCGTGTAGGTGGTTGCGGTGGGGCGGGTGGTCGTGGTGTGCCGCTGTGTGAGCGTGACAAGTGCGCTGCAGGTGCGGCTGCCCGACGAATTCGCCACCGTCATGGTGTAGAGCGTATTTTGTGAGGGATACACGTCGGCATTGCCGTAGGCGAGACGAGATGCGTCAATCGTGCCGATGTTCGTGATGCCAGCGGCCTGCGCGTTTTGCGTGACCCAGAAGAGTTGCACGGGTTGCCCAGCCGTGTAGGTGCCAGGTGGGACGGTGAGCGTACATGACGGGGCTTGCGTCGTCGTAGGTGCAACCTGCACTGCGACCGAGCAGGTCTTCGATTGCCCATACTGATTGGCGACGAAGAGCGTGTAGGTACGGCTCGTATTTGGTGAGACGCTTCGATTACCTGAAGGAGGGACACTTACCGACTGGCTACCTGTTTCGGTGATCGTCGCGTGCGACGCGTTCATGCTCCACCAGGTGAGCTCGGTCGCCGAGCCTACTGTGATGCCGCTCTTGCTTGTCCAGATGCCGCAATCGACATTGCCGGTTGCGGGAGCAACGAGAGCTGTCTGTGCGAGTGGCGCAAAGAGGGAGAGAATCATCCCCGCGACACCCGATGCGAGCTCGTGTCCGAACATACCCCGTAGTATAGCGCTCGTTTTCCGGCGCGCTACCCGCTATCAACAGGGGTGTTTAGAGGGTCTTAACCCGGTCGATCGCAAACGATGGCTCACCGTTGCGCGCACTCCAGCTGCCCTTGAGGAGGATGCAGGTGCCGGGGACGAGAAGCGCCTGAAATTCGGCGAATGTCTTGGGGAAGGCGACGATTTCGACAGAGCCGCTCGGATCGGCGAGCTGGCCGAAGAGCATCTTGTCGCCCTTTTTGGTGAGGATGGTACTCGTGGTCTCCAAGAATCCACCGATGACGGTCGTCATGCCGCGGGGAAATGTCTTTGCGAGCTGGGCGAGGGGCTTTTGTTTTGCGAGCGTTGCCTTGTGCGCGTCGAGCGGATGGCCGGAGACGAAGAGGCCGAGGAGCTCTTTCTCCCAGGTGAGTCGCTGCGCCTGTGTGGCGGGTTCGGCGGGCGGGAGATTGAGTGCTGCGGGTGTGCTTACGGCGGCAAAGAGCGAGACCTGCGAGCTCGGTGTCTTCGTGTGTTCGCGATGATAGGAGAGGAGGAGATCCATCGCTGCAAGCAGTGCGCCGCGCTCGCCGAGCTCGTCGAGTGCACCTGATTGCACGAGCGATTCGAGCTGCTTCTTATTCAGATTTTTGTCGTCGACGCGTGCGAGGAAATCGCCGATGTCGGTGAAGCGTCCGCCTTTTTCGCGCGCTGCGATGATGGAATCGGCAACGCCGGTGCCGAAGTTCTTTATCGAGTAGAGGCCGAAGCGGATCGCTCCCGCATGGTCGCGTGATGCAGTGGACATGTCGGCCTCGGGTACGGGGTTC
>CAZQNX010000132.1:0-1674 GCA_964595025.1 uncultured Candidatus Saccharibacteria bacterium
CGATACCGAGCTTGCCGCGCTCACTCCTGCATTCCGAGCGCGACTTGCCGCGGGCGAATCGCTCGATTCACTCGTGCCCGAAGCGTTTGCGGCGGTGCGCGAGGCCTCCCGACGTGTCTCGGGGCAGCGCCATTTCGACGTGCAGCTCATCGGAGGCATGATCCTGCATCGCGGCGATATTGCTGAGATGCGCACCGGCGAAGGGAAAACTCTTGTCGCCACGCTGCCAGCCTATACCAATGCGCTTGTTGGCAGAGGCGTTCACGTCGTCACGGTCAACGACTATCTCTCGCGCCGTGACGCGGTGTGGATGGGGCAGATATACCACGCGCTCGGTCTGTCGGTTGGTGTCATCAATCACGAGAGCTCGTTCCGCTATGACCCCTCGCACGTCCCCGTGCCAGACGCGGAATCGGACGATGCAGCTCGTGATGCTATCGGCTCGTTCAAGGTTGTGCATGAATACCTGCGTCCCTGTACTCGTCGCGAAGCGTACGATGCTGACATCACCTACGGCACCAACAACGAGTTCGGATTCGACTACCTGCGCGACAATCTTGAATATGAGTCCGAGAAGCTACGTCAACGGACGCCCGATCGTGGCGGCTACGCGTTTGCCATCGTCGATGAGATCGATTCTATCCTTATCGACGAGGCACGAACGCCGCTCATCATATCGGCACCAGTTGCCGAGGCGGAGTCGCTGTACACGCGTTTTGCGGATATCGCCCGCATGCTCGTGCGCGAGGATGATTACGCGGTCGACGAGAAGCGCAAGCAGATCGCGCTGACCGATGCAGGAATCGAGAAAGCCGAGAAAGTCCTCGGTATCGACAATATCTATACCGATGCAGGACTGCGCTACGTCCACCATCTCGAGACTGCGGTGCGTGCCCAGGCGCTTTTCGAGCGCGATACTGCGTACGTCGTCCGTGACGGACAGATAGTCATCGTCGACGAATTTACGGGGCGGCTCCAGCCAGGTCGTCGCTGGAGCGACGGCCTCCATCAGGCTATCGAGGCGAAGGAGGGGGTATCGATACAGCAGGAATCACGCACGTTCGCGTCGATTACCTTCCAGAACTATTTCCGCCTGTACGACAAGCTCGCGGGTATGACAGGTACGGCCACTACCTCGTCGGAAGAGTTCTATAAGGTGTACGGACTCAACACGGTCGTCGTCCCCACGAACCGAACAGTACAGCGCATCGATCACGACGATCTCATCTTCCAGACCGAGACAGGAAAAATGCGCGCGATCGCCAAGAAAGTGAAAGAGCTTCATGAGAAGGGGCAGCCTGTACTCGTGGGCACGGTGTCGGTCGAGAAGAACGAGCTGCTCTCCGCGCACTTTCGCGCCGAGGCGATACCGCACGAGATTTTGAATGCAAAGAACCATGAGCGGGAAGGAGAGATTATTGCCCAAGCGGGGCGCAGGGGAGCGGTCACCATCGCGACCAACATGGCTGGTCGTGGTGTTGATATCAAGCTCGGCGGGAACCCGAGTACCGAGGCCGAAGGAGAAGAGGTGCGAGGTGTCGGAGGGCTCTTCGTCTTGGGTACCGAGCGACACGAAGCACGCCGCATCGACAATCAGCTTCGCGGTCGCGCAGGGCGCCAGGGAGATCCCGGCGAGACGCAGTTTTTCGTCTCGCTCGAAGATTCGCTCATGCG
>CAZQNX010000133.1:0-1658 GCA_964595025.1 uncultured Candidatus Saccharibacteria bacterium
AGGCGCAATGCTAAAAAGTAAATAGGTGGTCAGCGCCGCAAAAAAGAGCACGATGGAAAATTTACCTGGTCTATCGCTATGTACGGCACGCCTGCCATGGCCAAAGAAGCCGGGCTCTCGCTCAAAGAATATTGGAACCAAATCATCAAGGCATGCTTCTTGGATTACGATGATCCGATAGCGCAGTGGAAAAAGGTCTACAAAGAAATCGAGTACTACAAAAACAAGCTCAACAAACTCTCGCCGCAGATAGACAAACTCCACGCCACCGGACCCGATATGGATTTGTGGGTAACACTTGGCAAGAAGCGCAAGTGGCTCGCCGGTAGAGGAGTAAACATGCCAAGCTTTGAAATATTTACGAGCCCCGATTGGCGCGGCACCAACGGCTGGATCAAATTCAATCAGCCGCTCTATCGCTACGGGAGCAAGATCACCGGCATCGAGCTTGAGTTCAAGGATGGCCTCGTCGTGAAATCAAAAGCAAAGACGAACGAAAAGCTTCTGAAAGAGATGATTGCGACGCCGGGCGCAAACAAGATAGGGGAGTACTCGCTCACCGACGGCCGCCACTCGCGTATCACGAAGTTCATGGCCGAAACTCTCTACGACGAAAACATGGGCGGCCCGCAGGGAAACACGCATCTTGCGCTCGGCATGAGCTACCGCGACACCTGCCACGGCGAAATAGCAACGATGAGCGAGGACGAGTTCAAGGATCTCGGATTCAACGACAGCTCGGTGCACACCGACATCATCTCGACGACGCGCCGTCAGGTGGTCGCGCATCTGCACGACGGAAAAGAAGTGCTCATCTACAAGGACGGCCAATTCAAACTGTAAACCAAATTTGACGGGACACTGGGTCCCGTCAATGCGATATGAAAAAGAAGAGGGCCGCAGACAAACGTGTCTGCGGCCCTCCGCGATGTTCAGCGCTTCGCCACCTGATTGCCGCGCGCGGCCGCGATCTGCTCGTCGGTCAGGTCGGTGCACCCCAAGACGAGCGTGCCGAGGGTGATGCAGCCCTTGCGCATGACGAAATCATACGACCGAGCGGCGTTGTGCGGGATGGAACACGGCGCAGCGGCCGAGGTGATCATCTCGCGCTGCCAGGTCCCATCACGCTGGACGCAGACCTTGGGCGAGCTGATCGGCCTCGTCGCCTTGAGCGACTCGTAGTGAGCCAGCTGCTCGTGAGACATCTTGGCCCATTCGACGCACGAAAGCGTCTGCACCGAGCACATGAGTCCGAGCGTGAAATCGGTGACGCGCAGAGAGACTTTGGGTCCCTCCCGCACACTTGCCACCGATCCATGCGCTCTCGAACACCTGCGTGCCGTCCACGGAGAACGGCGCGCACGATTCGATCATATTGTTGAACACCTTCTCAAGTGCGACTTCGGAAGGAGTCTGAATGCCGATGCCAAGGTGCAGTCGCTCAAGTTGTAGTAACGCAGAAACCCTTGATACTGGACATTAAGATCGATCTCGTCGCGAGGCTCTCTCATCTTGAAAAAGAAGAATTCCTCCTCGTCGGTACGGAATGACCGTTCGATGATGGTGTTCTCGTCTGGACTCTATGGACTCTATTTGTGTATGTGGTGGTGTTTGAGTCCCATCTTTTCGTTCACGAACATATCGAACCGTTGCTGAAA
>CAZQNX010000134.1:0-1655 GCA_964595025.1 uncultured Candidatus Saccharibacteria bacterium
GCCTCCGCCGTGCGCGCAAAAACTTCGGGCCTGTCGGCATCGTAGGCAGCGAAATTGAGATGGGTGTGAGCGTCGAAGTAGCGCATAGTATCAATAGGTGTTTTCATTCCGGAAGCCGATACCGACGATGATATTGCCATGCACGGTCTTCATGAATTTGATTCGCACATTGCCAGCGCGCACACGGTAGACCGAATCTATGCCTTCGAGTTTTTTTACGTCCAAGGAATCGGTTGTGCCTTCGGCAATCATCGCAAGAATAACTCTCACGCGCAGAGAGCGCTTCACGCCGAGTTTACGGACAAATTTCTCAATGTTGTCCATGAATACGCTCGATTGCCGCCGTTAGCACCTCCGCAGGAACTCCCCCCTTGCGAATCTTGGTCAAATCAAAGTTGGTCCACCCCGGACCATCGAGCTCATCTAGGTCGTACTCAACCTCCGAGGCCGGCACAATAGCAAACACCGGCTTGGAGTGGCGAAAGACAGTGAATCGCTTCCCCTTCCCTACGGCGCGAATGTATTTGTCCGTATCATCGCGGAGCTCCTTGAGCCCTATTATTGAATCTTTTGCAATATATTTAGCCATGAGGAAAATTTACTTTTTGTTGACGAAAAAGTCAACCAATTTCCCTAGAGACAAGCCACGCGCTCGCTCACTTGCGGCTAGGTGGCGCGCATGATGCTCTTGCGCCATACGGGAACTTGCGTTCCGTATTTGCCGACGCGATATCCAATCGGCTTTCCAAACATCGCGTCATAAAAGGCCCAAGCTGTATCTCGCGCTGCCTCCCCGCTCGTAACAATGAGTTCCTCATAATCGTCCGCCACAGCCATGCGCTCTAGGCCTCTAAGTAATGCCGATCCTATTCCCTTACCGAGACCTTGGCTAACCTCTACATACGCACAGACAAGTTCCGCGCAGCTTGAGCCAGGAACGATGAACTGTTTGAGAGCCTCAATGTGAGGAGGTCGATACCCCATAACCCCCACTACTCTACCGTCACTCTCGGCAACGAGAAAATGTGCCCCGGTTTCCGCTTCGTTCGTTTTTCTAATTTCCATGATGAGAACCTCCACTGCGTCAACATTGGTTATCGCTGTCCCGATATCTCGAACCCAGTGCTCTAAAATGGCTTTTATTGCTGGAAGATCGCCTTCTTTGACAAGACGAACAGTTCCACGGAAACGCTCTCCTCCTCTGCGCGGTTCTTTCATCTCGTCCATGACTGATCATTATTCCTTCCTTGGAAACAAATTCTCCGGCTTCTTGTTGGCGAGGATGGCGGCCTTGAGTGTGTCGCTCGTCGTCGGCATGAATGGCTGCAGGAGGCGCGCGATCGCATACAGCTCGTTCGCGCATTCGGCGATGATGACTCTCCCCTTCTCGGGCTCGGTCTTCACGACCGCGAAGGGCTTCTCGGTAGTAAGACGCAGATTGAGCGCGGCAATGCGCTGCCAGATATGTGCGGCTGCGGCATTATAGTCATATCGCTCAAGCGCCACAGCATACTCGCTCGGGAATGCGCTCGGCTCGGGGCACGCGACAGGTGCCAGGAGATTCGCCTCGGCAAGCGCCAAGATGCGCGCTGCCGTATTGCCCAGACCATTTGCCAGGTCGGCATTGTACGCCTCTTTGAATTTCTCCATCGTGA
>CAZQNX010000135.1:0-1624 GCA_964595025.1 uncultured Candidatus Saccharibacteria bacterium
CCATCTCCCACCCACCCCCATCCCGGCCTAAGCAATCGGGCGAAGACAAGTGGGGGTGTGGTGGGGGCTTGAGAGGATAGGATCGATGAAATCACCACTCGGCACGCTCACCACGGCTGAAGCTATCAGCTATCTGCGCTCCTGGCTGCGTAATGCGCCAGAGCCGCAAGACGGGTATTATCGGCTGAAGGATGCGATAGAGGTGGTGGTTGAGGATATGGAAGCGACGAACATGTTGATCAAAGTGGGACATGGGGAGAGCGATGCCAACTGAAGTGAAGCAGTACGATTTTTGGCTCAAATATGGCGAACTTCACAGAGAAGAGCGTGTTGGTGGAGATTACGTTCTTGCATCCGACTACGACAAACTGGTGGAGGTGTGTCGGGAGCTGCTTGAGGTGTGTCGGGAGCTGCTTGAGGTGGAAGGCGTCCAGGGCTGGGACTGTGAGTCATCACCAGAGCCTATGCCAGAAAAATACAATGTTGCACATGATAAGCTGCTCACCCTCATCGGCAAAGCCAAGGCCATCGCCATCGTTGGGGAGAAGTCTCCCATTGTACCAACTCCCTGGCGTGTCCCACACTAGTGGCCGAGGTACTTCATGGCCACTACGCTGTTTCAAGCGGTCAGCGCGTTCCCTGGTAAAGTCTATGCAGCGTTCGGCCAGGTGGTCGATACGGTTAGCGGTCGTCGTGCAGAGCGTGACCGGAATGAGTTTGTAGAGTTTCTTCAAGAGAAACTGGTCAGTTCCTTCCGTGCTGGGCGCATCCGGCTGCTTCCCTACTACGACAATCTGACTGCAGAGACGGCTGAGCATCGCTTGGCGTATCGCTGGTTACTGAAGGAGCCGGCGATCAAGTCTGCGTTCATGTCCAAGTTGCTCTCGGTCATGAGCCTGGACCTGCAGGTTGATCCAGCAAGTGAAGAGCCGCGGGACAAGGAGATCAGTTCATTCGTCGAGGATGCACTGAGGCGCTGTCATGGTGGCGCGGCGGAGATCGTGTGGGCGATCCTGTTCGGAGCTCTGCTCGAGGGCAATGGCCTGGCGGAGAAGGTATTCGGCCAGGTGCATCGTGGCAAGTACCGGGGCCGGCCAACAATCACGAAGATCAAGTCGAAGGATTCGCACGATTACCAGATCGAGATAGACGAGTTCGACAATCCCACGAAGGTGACGTCACGTCGAACGGCGGAAGAGTTCCCAATGTCGGACTTCACGTTCTGGAGCCACATGCCTGGGTTCTCGAATCCTGCGGGCATGTCGGACTTGCGAGCTGTGTATCGTGCCGGCTGGATGCTGGACACGGTGTGGAAGCTGCGGGCGATTGGCCTGGAACGGTTCACGCTGCCGATCTTCATGTCGAAGTATCCAGCGGGGCGACTGGACATCAGGGACTCAATCAACGAGGCGGTGAAGAAGGCTAAGGCCCTTGGTTATCTGTCGGTGCCACAGGAGGCGGCGGTCGACGCGATAGAGATGGCATCGCAGTCTGGTAGCGACTTTGACGCAGCCATAAAAGCGTTGCAGGAAGAATGCTTCATCGGCATCCAGGGCGCTACGCTGCAGGCGATGGCCGGCAACGTTCCCGATGGCGCGGGCAAGTCCTCCGTGCACAAATCGAC
>CAZQNX010000136.1:0-1278 GCA_964595025.1 uncultured Candidatus Saccharibacteria bacterium
TCAAGAGTGCAGGCAAGCTATCGCTCGTCGATCCGTATGACGTGTTCCAGACTCTGATGACGTACTGGAGCAATGTGATGCAGGACGATGTCTATCTCATCACCGCAGAGGGGTGGAACGCTGGAGCCCAGTGTATTCGGGTCATGAAAGAGACCAAGAAGGGCGCGAAGCCGGTCCCTGGTCTCGCCGGAATCGAGGGGAGGCTGATACCGGTGCGTGTGCTCATTGGTGAGTATTTTGCGGCAGAGCAGAGGGAGCTGGATGCCCTGAATGAGAAATGGGAGCGCGCACAAGCCGATCTTGCGGAACTGGCGGAAGAGGAGGGCGCAGAAGACGGATTGCTCGGTGAAGTGGTCGTTGACGGCCGCATTACGAAGGGGAGACTCAACGCACGCATCAAGGAGATTGTTAAAGACCCAGGGATTGCAGAACAGGGAGAAGAGGCGGCTCTGCGCAAATATCTAGCCCTCTTGGCTATCGAGTCGGAGACGCGCGATGCCATTGATGTTGCCGAGGAGGCACTGGTTAGGAAGGTAGTCGCGCAGTACGGACGCCTATCGGTTGACGATGTGAAGCGGTTGGTCGTTGACCGTAAGTGGCTCCACTCAGTGTGCCGCGCCGTCGAGGGGGAAATTGATCGGATGTCTCATCGGCTTGCTGAACGCGTGCAGCAATTGGCACAGCGTTACGCCCAGACACTACCCGTTCTCGCACACGAAGTAGAAAAACTCGAAAGGAAGACACGCGCTCATCTGAAGACGATGGGATTTATATGAGGGAAATATCAGAAGAGAGGGGGGTGTCTGTTAAGACAGTCGGTGAAATAGCCGATATACGGAATGGCCCATTTGGTTCCATGCTCCACAGTAGCGACTATGTATGTGACGGCACGCCGATTATCACAGTTGAACATCTGGGTGAATATGGAATAGAAGCGGAGAATGCACCGCGGGTAAGCGATGCCGACAAGGCGAGACTATCCGCGTTTGAACTCAAAAGAGGTGACATTGTATTCAGCCGCGTTGGTTCGGTAGACAGAAATGCGATTGTTTCGGAATACGCTGAGGGATATTTATTCTCGGGACGGCTTCTCCGAATCAGAATAACGGATAAGGATGTGTCTCCGAAGTATCTCGCCCTTTTCTTTCGCTCCGGAGGATTCAGGCGTGCCATCATAGCCAAGGCGGTAGGACAGACTATGGCATCTCTGAATACGCGGATCATGTCCGCCATGGAGGTGTCACTACCGAAGCTCGCAGAGCAGAGGAAGATCGCTCA
>CAZQNX010000136.1:1288-1554 GCA_964595025.1 uncultured Candidatus Saccharibacteria bacterium
AGGATTTTGATTCACTCCTTCAATCACTCGACACCCTCATCGAAAAGAAGCGAAACATCAAGACTGCGACGATGCAGGCACTCTTGTCTGGCAAGCGCCGTCTTGTTGGATTTCGAAAGCCGTGGCAGTCAAAAACGTTCGGTGATATAGCGGATAAGATAGTGGGCGGAGGAACTCCCAGCCGATCAAACTTAAATTATTGGAATGGGAATATTCCATGGGTAACCGTCAAGGATTTTGCATCCTTCGACGCACATGATACGGAA
>CAZQNX010000137.1:0-1499 GCA_964595025.1 uncultured Candidatus Saccharibacteria bacterium
CCTTGGCACCAAGTACCTCTTTTCGGATGAGCTCTGCGACACCTGCAGCGGTGCGCGCCTACGTCCCGAAGCGCTCCATGTCTTTCTCTCGAGCGGAAAAGGTCGCAAGAACGTCGTCGAACTCACTGCGCTTTCTATCGCCGAAGCGATGGAGTTCTTTTCAAACCTCGACCTCACCGACACCGAAGCCGACATCTCGCGCGTCGTGGTGAAAGAGATTACCTCGCGCCTGCAATTCATGCTCAATGTCGGCATCGAATACCTCACGCTCAATCGCACAGCAAACACTCTTTCCGGTGGCGAAGCGCAGCGTATCCGCCTGGCATCGCAGCTCGGCAGCGGTCTCGTCGGCGCACTGTATGTGCTCGACGAGCCGACGATCGGCCTCCATCAGCGCGATAACGAGCGTCTCATCAAGACCCTCACACATCTGCGCGATCTGGGCAACACCGTCCTTGTCGTTGAGCATGACGAGGACACCATCTTTGCGGCCGATTACATCATCGATATCGGTCCAGGAGCGGGAACCCACGGAGGCAATGTCGTCGTTTCGGGCTGGCTCGATGATCTCATCACTGCCAAGACCAACAAGAGCGGCTCGCGCACGCTCGCCTACTTGCGCGAAGAAGCGCGCGTCGAGCTCCCCGAGAAGCGCCGCACGGCGGATAGGGGGAAGATCAAAATCCGCGGCGCGAATCGTTTCAGTATTCAGAATCTGAATGCCGACATCCCGCTCGGGAAGCTCGTGTGTATCACGGGAGTGTCTGGCTCGGGCAAATCGACATTCTTGTACGACATCGTGCATCGCAATCTGCAGGCGCGTTTCGACAAGCGCTGGCGCAGCGCCAAGACATACAATTGCAAAGAATTCTCGGGCACGGAATATCTGGGCCGCTCCATCCTCATCGATCAGTCTCCCATCGGACGGACCCCGCGCAGCAACCCGGCGACATATACGGGCGCGTGGACGCATATTCGCGATCTCTTTGCCATGAGCGAAGAGGCTCGCGCGCGCGGCTGGGGGCCAGGGCGCTTCTCGTTCAATGTGAAGGGCGGCAGATGCGAATCCTGCGAAGGCAACGGTCTCGTGGCTGTTGAGATGCACTTCTTGCCGACGGTGTATGTGATGTGTGATGTGTGCGGCGGCAAACGCTTCATGAAGGAGACGCTCGAGGTGAAGTACAAGAAGAAGAGCATCCACGATATACTTAGAATGACGGTCGAGGAGGCAGTCACCTTTTTCGAAGACATTCCTGCGATATCAGATCGCATCAAGACGCTCGCCGATGTGGGGCTGGGGTACCTTGAGCTCGGCCAGAGCGCGACGACGCTCTCTGGCGGGGAGGCGCAGCGCGTCAAGATCGCGTCCGAGCTCTACCGCCCTCTGCAGACCAAGACCATCTACCTGCTCGACGAGCCGACGGTCGGCTTGCACTACGATGATGTCGCGCGCCTCCGCGAGAGATTGCAGAAGCTTGGGGACCGTGGCAACACGGTGG
>CAZQNX010000138.1:0-1483 GCA_964595025.1 uncultured Candidatus Saccharibacteria bacterium
AGCCGAGCATTCCGAAGATGCGATCAAGGTTGAAGCCGCCGCCCTTCCCGCCCATAGGTGCCCCCCAGCCAGCGGACGAGCCGGGGCCCGTCGCTCACTTGCCAGCCGAGCCTTATGGCATAGGCGCGAGTCGGGCAATCCTCGGGGAACGCAGCGAGCAACCGGGACGCGCCCATCAGCTCGGCGATCACCTCGACAGCGGTGGCCCACCGTCGGACGGGCCAGACGCTCCGGTAGCGGGGAGCGACCGCGAGGTGAAGCAGCGCCGCGTCGGGCGCTTGGGGATGGGGCGCCTCGAACCAGAAGACGACGGGCTTGCCCATGCGGAACCACGAGCCGTACACCACCTCGTCTTCCCCGATCGGGCGCGGGAAGCCCCAGGTCGCGACATCCTCGGCGGCTTCCACGACCTCGACGGGATCAGTGAGCTCGCGCAGGGGCCAGGAGCCAAGGCTAGAGGATGCGACGGCCGGCACGATCGTAGACCTCGAGCGGTAGCCGGTCCCGACTGCGGGTGCAGCCGAGCAGGTAGCCCACGGCGAAACTCGCGAGGGCGAAGACGACGACGGTCACCACATGTCCGCCTGATCCTGAAAGGGTGCGCTGTCATCGTAGTCTGCCGGACGGAGCGCCGCCTGCCCTTCCCCGAGGCCGAGCATGGCGTATTCGAGCGCCTCGACCGGGTGGCTGAACTGGTTCTTATCGGGCTCGTCCGTGTAGCGTTCGCTGCCTGCGACCTTCAGCCTGCGGAAGCAGAATCCCCCCGCGAGGCCCTTGCGGATCATCTTCGCCTTGGGGGACACGAGCAGCGCAGGCTTGCCGTCGGCGCAGACCCGCTGGAGCGGGCGCGAGACCGCAGCCCGCCGCAGGATCGGGTCATTGCTCGGAGCGGGCTGGACCGGGATGCCTGAGGCGTTGAGGATCTGCCGCGGCGTGTCGTTGGTAGCCTGCCCCTGACTGTCGCCGGCCGGGTCGCTCCATCCCTTGATGGCCTGCGGATAGTGCTGGCCGAGGTATCGCTTGAGCGCCGGCCCGAAGTCGGCCTGGCTCATGTCCTCGGTCACGAACTCGTCGATGACGACCGTGCGACCCCACTGCGGGATGTGCTGGCAGATCGCCGCTGCCGGGGTCCGGCCGAAGTCGATGCCCAGCACGATCGGGAGCTTCGGGTCGAACGGGATAGGATCGCGGGTGCAGTGGATGCTGTCGATATAGGCCGGATGCACCGGCTTGCCGTCGAGGGTAAAGCCGTACTCGTTCGCGAGGTTGACCTTGATCCAGTCCTCAGCTTTGCCGGCGACCGCGCGCGAGTAGTAGCCGTCGGGCAGGTTCTTCAGGTTCTCGGCGTTCGGGTTCGGGATCCACGCGCCGGTGGTCGTGTCCTTCGTGACGCCGCCCGGCTGCCGGAAGAAGGCCCACTCGGGAGGCCGGACCTCTTCGGCGAGGCGCCAGAGGAAGTGGTCTTCGTCCCATGCGTTCGAGT
>CAZQNX010000139.1:0-1477 GCA_964595025.1 uncultured Candidatus Saccharibacteria bacterium
TGGTGGTGATACCACAAATAAAGTGATGCATAACTTTAAGCACACGGCAGATCCATATAATATCCCGCTTGTGTACATACCTGATTTTTTTGCGGCGATGCGACAGGATCTCACCAAAGACCGCTATGCGACCTATGCAGAACTTGGGCAGTACATGCACGGCTCGGCAACGGTCGTGGGGTACATGATGAGTCACATCATCGGCTTCCGAGAAGGGGCACTTCCACACGCACGAGCGCTTGGCGAAGCATTTCAGATGACCAATTTCCTCCGCGATATCAAAGACGACTATGTCGAGCGTAACCGTATCTACATCCCCCAAGAAGACATGGAGCGGTTTGGGGTGAGCGAAACACATATCAAGGAAGGTATCGTCGATGATGCGTGGCGTGCGCTCATGCAGTTTGAAGTAGCGCGCACGCGAGCGCTCTATGACAAGGGTGTTGCGGGGATCAAATACTTGCACCCCCAAGGAAGAAAGGCGGTGTACGCAGCAGCGCTCATCTACAAGCAGATTTTGGACCAGATCGAGGCATCGGGGTATGACGTGTTTTCGAAGCGACTCGTTGTCAGCCCATTCCAAAAGACCATGCTACTATGGAAAGCAGTATGGCGCAGAAATCAGTAATCATCATCGGTGGCGGGATCGGCGGACTTGCGCTTGCGGGCTTGCTAGGCAAAGCCGGATACAAAGTAACGATTTTTGACAAACACGACTCTGTTGGCGGACGTGCACGTATCTTCAGGCAAGATGGATTTATGTTTGATATGGGTCCGAGCTGGTACATGATGCCGGACGTCTTTGAACACTACTTTGACGTGCTTGGTGAAGACATCAATGACTACTACAAGCTCGAGAAGCTCTCGCCATCGTATCAAATCACGCTCAAAAGCGATGGCAAAAGCTACAAGTTCTACGCAGATATGACCAAGAACAAAGAGTTGTTTGACAGTATCGAACCTGGATCTGGAGTGGTGCTCGAAGAGTTTCTCAGCCAAACCAAATGGCAGTACGAGCTCTCAAAGGCAGAGTTTATGTACAAGAACTACAACTCCATTCGCGACTTCATGACATTGCGTGTGATGCGGCAAGGTGCGAAGCTTCCGCTTTTCAAAAAGCAGCGCGACATCATCAACAAAAAGTTCAAAAGCGAAATACTGCGCAAGGCTTTGCAATATCAGACCGTACTCCTCGGCACAGCTCCCGGTGATACACCCGGTATTTACACACTCATGAACTACGTCGATCTCGTACTCGGCGAATGGTACCCAGACGGAGGCATCCGTGCAGTCCCAGGAACGCTTGAAAAAATCGCGCGCAAGTATGGTGCAGAGATCAAGACGAGCGCTCCAGTGAAAGAAATCATTATTGAACATACTGTTGCAAGAGGTGTCAGGCTCGAGAGTGGAGAAGTCCTCACTGCAGATATCGTCGTGTCAAATGCCGATGTCGCGCATACCGATCTCAAACTCCTTC
>CAZQNX010000140.1:0-1471 GCA_964595025.1 uncultured Candidatus Saccharibacteria bacterium
GACCCGGCCACCGACCCGGCCACCGACCCGGCCACCGACCCGGCCACCGACC
The DNA here is from genome assembly GCA_964595025.1 of uncultured Candidatus Saccharibacteria bacterium. Taxonomy (GTDB): domain Bacteria; phylum Patescibacteriota; class Minisyncoccia; order Phycocordibacterales; family UBA2100; genus UBA10103. The sequence continues at coordinate 53 of CAZQNX010000140.1, forward strand.
CGGCCACCGACCCGGAGATGCTTGGGGCCGCCGTGGGCGAGCTCCTCGCGCGCCAAGCACCCATCCTCGCGCGGCTGCGAGCCACCACGGACGCCACCACGAACGCCACCAAGGTCGTCCCCGCGGACACGTCGAACGCGACGGTGATCTGGACCGAGGAGCTCGTCGCGGCGTTCTGCGACGCCATCGCGTCCATCGTGGGCTCGGTCGCGTGGGAGACCGTGCGTCCGATGGAAGCCCCCTCCGAGGTGCGCTTCACCAACCTCACCACGGGCCCCTCCGCGGAAGCGCCGGTCGTCGAGGGATCACCCGTGACGTGGGGCCACAACCCGTGCATCGTCAACGGTCGTCTGGTGCTGGGCGAGGACGTGTGCGTGTGCCTGCTGCGACAGCGCGTCGGGAGCACGGTGCACCTGCTGCGAGACCGATTCGCGTGCCCCGAGAGCATTGCCCGCATGGCGTGGCGCACGATCTTTTCGATGCTCGCCGAGGCCCCCGGCGCGCTCCCGGGGGTGTCGGTGCGGGCCGACCCGAACGACCCCACGGCGCTCATCGCGACCGTCGAGGTGTAGGGCTTCGCCGTGCCGACCCACGGCGACAACGGCCTCCGCGCTGGCTTCTGTGCTGGCCTGTGCGCGTGGCTCCAGCGTGGTCGCGCGTTCCTTGACGACGAGGGGATGCGCGGCGCCGTCGAGGTCGTCGTGGGCTCGGTGCGCAGAGCCGTCACCATGGCCACCGTGGCACAGCCCGAGCGAAGGCATCGACGGGCCCGACGCGAGGGCGCGTTCGTCGTGGCCCGAGCGGTGAGGTGCGTCGTGACCGAGACGCCCGGCCTCACCACGGGCGAGATCGCCAAGCGCGTGTTGGCGCTGAACTCCGAGCACGGCACCAGGCCCAACGTCCACCCCGCCCTGGCCTACGGCCTCAGGGTCGGCCTTCTCCGGCGCGAAGGCGCGTGGGGCGCGCGGCGGTACTACCCCGCGGCGTGCCCTACCCCTGCAACTGCGGCATGTGGAACTCGTACTCCGGGCACCGACCCCAGTTGAAGTCCTGGCCCTGCCGCCAGAACTCGACCACCTCCAACGGGACGGAGTTCATGGTGTCCCCAACGCAGTCGCCGCCAGCGTGGGCGTGATCGCCGCGCGGCGGGTCCCCGTAGTGGAAGGACCCGACGGCGTCCCACGGGTCCCTGGCATCGCGGTCGGGCACCCTTGCGATGCTCCGTTGGTGCTGGTGCTCCACCGAGGCGACGACGAATTCGTGGCCGCACGCCTGGCAGGCGACGCGCACGAGCGCGACTGCCTGCACGTAGACGCCGCACTGGCAGGGGTGGAAGTCCACATACCGTGGGGCGCCGTTCTCGTCCCACCACTTCGGCGCCCCAGCCCGCGCCACGATGTCGCTGTAGTCGGTCTTCAT
>CAZQNX010000141.1:0-1380 GCA_964595025.1 uncultured Candidatus Saccharibacteria bacterium
GCGCCCCATTGGGGCGCTTTTGCTTTTGTCGTGTTGCGGGGGTGGGAATTGCACCAGAAAGGCCGGAAACGGATGCGCGGCGAATCGAGAGCGCAGATGCTCGGATTATCGCGCAGTGTAAGGATGGATTGCAGAAAACCGATCTGCTCAATCGTACTCACCTGATGTCAGGATTACTCACGCTTTATCACTTCTTGGGCAACCTGTTGTCAACGCAACAGCATTAGCCGAAGAGCAGTACAGGGAGAAGTGATCGGCGAGTAGCAATTTGAGCAAAGCGCAAAATTGTGTCACTATGCCGCCGGCATTCAACACATGCTCTTTGACACCTGAAATTGGTGAGGGAGCAGAGAAAGGAGCAACCGATGTCAGCAGAAGCAGGATACTTCCTCGTCTTCGAGTCCGGGCCTAAGGGCGGTAAAACCACGCTCGCAGCAGCGCTCGCCGGCACACTAGGCGGCAAGCAACTCGCGCGCGAAATCGTGACAGGGCGAAGCGCTCTGACCGATTCGCCGTTCGCAGCCAAAGTGAAAGAATGCGGTATCTCCAGTCTTGAATATTCAACAGCCTTTTACTGGGCCGATCTGGTATTCAACACTTGCGACGTGATACGGCCGCGAAGAAAAGCCGGGAGTGTTGTTATCTACGATAGATACGACATGTCGATCGTAACGTATCGAGAAGCATATGGCCTGAAAGATGACCAATTGCTAGCAGATGCGTATGAAGAGCGGGGTATGGTGTTCCCACCTGACCTCACGGTCTTTCTCGATCCTCCTACAGAGACAATGCTCGAGCGTATCGCACGTTGTCAGGAAAGCTCTGATATCGATCGGGCTTTTCTTGCAGACCCTCAGAAGCTCTGGTTCATCCAAGAACGTATGAGGCATCATCTGCGGAGAAAAGGGAGGCCAACACTCACTCTCGACACAGCGCAACTGAGCGTCGCACAATGCGTCGACCAGATCGTTGCACGCGTCGAAGCGGCACTCAAGTGACACAGGAGAGACTCATGCAAGAGTGTTACTACATTCACCCCGATAACATCTCACAAGCGAGGGCGGAGCTCGGACTCAAGGTCGCAGTCATCGCACGACCAGATGAGTTCATGCAACGCCAAGGTTGCAGACAGATGATCGTCGAGACGGAACGTGGCGTTCATACCCGGTGTTTCCTTGCGACGCACCTGGGTATTCCCTTCCTTATTGTCTACGGACGATTCGGGAGACGCAGGTCTACTTCGACGGAGATCGACTACGAACTCACCCAGGAGACGATGTCTTTCCTTGGCATCGAGCACGTCGTCGGAACGTTCGTGACTGGCTCGATATCGGACGACGCGAAGGCTGGTGATGTGTACATACCTCACGACTTCGTGGG
>CAZQNX010000142.1:0-1367 GCA_964595025.1 uncultured Candidatus Saccharibacteria bacterium
TAGTCGGTGCAGAATGCGAAGTGTTTCTTCGGGTCGTAGACAAATTTCGTCGCGTAGTCCTCTGCCTCGACGATCTCGACTTCGGGGTACTGCGCATAAATTGCCGTCTCGACGCTCCTGCGATACGACTCCCAGCACCACACATAGAAATGTATCTCGCCGCCGAAGCTCACGAGCTCCCACGATACCCACGGGCGGACGGAGCCTTTCCATGCGCGGACGAGGAATGTCACTTCGCCGGATTTAGTATAGAAACTATTGAAGACGAGTTCCATCGCGCGCGGCGATTTCATGATGTCGCGCGGGATCTTGACCTCGAGCAGTACGCTTTTCTTGCTGCCCAAGAATTCTTCGCGCACATATTCTATCCATGCGTGCCACGCGCTGCGCAAGAGGATGACCGGGAGCCATATCGGCGCAGTGCCGACGGCCCACCAAAAGACGAAGATCGGAAGACGAGGAATAAGCTCTGCCAAAACGAACAGCTCGCCGATAAATATGACAGAAAGGAATAGCGCGCGCGAGATGCCCCAATCGGCCATCCAGTCGACCCATCCGTGCAGATCGAGCCAGGGATGTATCGGGCTGTGTCCTCCGTGTGACATGGGAGAAGTATAACAGAGAAGAATGAGTGCCCCCGAAATACTCACCTCGGGTACGGATTTTTCTTGCTAGAAAATCGCTCGAGCTTCGCGCCGTCGCGCTGCAGAGCGCCTCGGTGAGTATTTCGGGGGCTTGTGGAGAAGATGTGCGGGCGCCGCTTCCCCGAGAAGCTAGCCGCGCGCAGCTGAAGCTCGTGTTCCCTACTTCGCGGCTGCGTAGCGGCCGTCGGCGAGCTTTTGGAAGGCGTTGCTCTGGAGATTCACCGTAATGGTCGCGTCTTTCACATAGCGCTCGCGCTTCACGCGATCGATCACCTCCTCGCGCGTGAGCGGACCTTCACGTTCGAGGATGGCGCGGATCACATCGCGCACGACACCTGGCGCGTAGCCCCACTCTTGGAGCGCGTAGAGGCCACGACCGACGAGGACGAAACGGCCATCCTTGATGAGCTCGTTGTGTGTCGTTGCGGGGTGGGTCTTGCGCTTGAAAAGCTTCTCGATCGTCTTCGCCACCTCTATGAAGTGCATTGGCGAGCCGTGGCGCTTGAGCGTGAGATACGCGAAATCGCGGGTGTTCTTGATGCGGACGTGGGGAGATTCGGTGCGACCCCATTCGCCGAGCGGATTTTTGCCAAGACGCTTCGAGAGCTTGAGCCAGCGGAGCATCACTTCGGGCTGACGATTCTTCACCTGCTCCTCCTTGAGGAATTTAGCAAAAAGCTCGAGGAACTCTTCCTCGGGCGTGAGCTTGCTCTCGTCGAGCGA
>CAZQNX010000143.1:0-1356 GCA_964595025.1 uncultured Candidatus Saccharibacteria bacterium
GTTCTGGAGCTGCTTCTTATTCCCTGCTGTAGAGGCTTGAGCCATGGCGCGCATACTACACTTTTCTGGCGCGTATGCAAGAATGGGGCGATGATCGGCTACCTCGAAGGCATCGTCCGCTCGTCGACCCTGGGCGGCGTCATCATTCAGACGGCAGGCGGCGTCGGGTACAAGGTGGCTCTCACCAAGGAAACCGTCTCTCATTTCCTCTCGGGATCGGCCGTTGCTCTCTTTACGCACCTCGCCGTTCGCGAAGACGTGCTCGATCTCTATGGCTTCGAGACCGAAGACGAGCTCCGCTTCTTCGAGCTCTTGCTCACTGTTTCGGGCATCGGACCGAAATCCGCCCTCGCCATCCTTGATGTTGCCGCTATCGAGACGCTCCGCTCCGCCATCCACGGCGGTAACGCAGCATATCTTACGACGATCGGCGGCATCGGGCGCAAGACGGCCGAAAAGATCGTGCTCGAATTGCGCGACAAGGTGGGCACCGGCACCGCACAGACGAGCGCCGCCCTCAAGGGCGATGCTGATGCGCTCGAGGCGATGCGCGCGCTCGGCTACAACACCAACGAAGCGCGCGACGCATTGCGCCAAGTGCCCGCCGAGGTGACATCCTCGATGGAGCGTCTCCGCGAAGCGCTACGCATACTCGGCAAGCGATAACGAAACCGCCATGCTCTCCTTTCTCAAACACTGGCTCAAGAAAGTGTTGCCCGCATGGGCTCTCGAAACCTTGTTCGATAGCTATCATTTCGGCATGGCTATTGGCAGTGCGGCGCTCTATGGATTTCCGTCGCGAAAGATACGCGTCGTCGGCGTCACCGGCACGAAAGGCAAATCGAGCACGGTCGAGATGATCGGCGCCATTGCCGAAGCACACGGATGGCGCGTCGCACTCCTCAATTCGATCCGCATGAAAGTGGGGAGCGAAACCGGCCCGAACACGATGCGCATGTCGATGCCGGGGCGCGCGTTCATACAGCGCTTCATCGCTCGCGCGGTCGATGCGCACTGCGATCTCGTCGTGCTCGAGATGACAAGCGAGGGCGCACGGCAGCATCGCCATCGCGGGATCGCGCTCGATGCGCTCGTCTTTACGAATCTCGCTCCCGAACACATCGAATCGCACGGATCATTCGAGAAATATGCCGATGCCAAGTACGAACTGGGATTGCAGCTCGTGCGCTCGTCGAAACGACCACGCATCATCGTCGCCAATGCCGACGACGCGATGGGCGCACGCTTCCTCACGCTCCCGGTAGAACAAGCGCTCCCCTTCTCTCTTTCGAGTGATTCGACGCGGGTGAGCGACGATCGCGGCGGCCGATTCCGCTTCGGCACGACGGATATCGT
>CAZQNX010000144.1:0-1336 GCA_964595025.1 uncultured Candidatus Saccharibacteria bacterium
GGTCTCTACGGCGATTGCTGGTACTGATTACATTACCCCCGCCAACCTTGCTGCTGCCTACCCTTTCGCCCTCTCTGGCAACGCCACCTCCACCCTCACGCAATTCAACGGTGGTATTACTGCCTATGCATCAAGCACCATCGGCAACGGCACCCAAACAGGCGGACTCACCATTTCTGGTGGTGCGACGACGACGGGGAATGCGTACTTCGCAGGGAATGTGGGAGTGGGGACGACCACACCATCAAGCCTTCTTACACTTAATACAAATGTAGCCGGTGCGTTCCAGATATATCGCAACGCAGGATCGATTGCCTCGCTGCAATTCGTTAATACCGCAGGCTCTATGCATCTGGGTATAGACAATGATGCTGACTTTGCTATCAGAAATGTTTCCGATATCAACACAAGCAATTACTTCATTGTTAAAAAAACTACCGGCAACGTCGGCATCGGAACTACGTCGCCAGACACCACCCTCTCACTCTCCAATCCTTCGGTAGGGTATGTGCAAAAGTGGAATGGTGGTGGTATCGGTGGCGTTGATGTCGGCCTGTGGATCCATACCGCATCAACATCAGGTATCGGCACTATCTCCAAGAAAACCTTTGGTATTTTTGCGGGCAATAATAATCCAGCGTTGGTTGTTGACCCCTTTACAAACTACGTCGGTATTGGGACGTCCACTCCATATTCCAAACTCACCACCTGGGGCACTGGCTCCCTGTTTGAAGCCGTTACCGATGCTTCCACAACCGTCTTCTCCATAGGCCAGAATGGTGCAACAACCACGAATCTCGCACTTCCTGCACTCACCTCGACACTCCTCAAGACAGACTCTCTCGGCCAAGTTACCGCTGCAGTAGCGGGAACGGATTATGCAAACTTTGCCTATCCGTTTACTGCGGGCACCAATTACAACACCGCCACCGCCGCCACCACGTCGGCACTCTTTGCAAGCGGCGGACTCTTCGCATCCTCGACAGTCGTCTTCGGCACCGCGGGGAATCCGGCGTTCTACTTTGATTCATCCGCGGGAAAGCTCGGTCTCGGAACCAATCCCGACACCATTCTCACCGTTCAGATTCCGAATAGCTCTTCCGATCTCACGTCGTTCAAGAAGCTCCAGACAGGTACGGGGGGTGCACGGCAAATCTTCTATGGTGGCGCGGCGGGCAATACCGTCCGTGGATATTTCGGCTTTACGCGCTCATCTGCTGGAGGCGATACGTTCTGGGGCACCGGCGAGCTCGACAATGCCATGGCGATACGCTCTGAAGGGCCGGTACAATTCGGATCGGGCGGTTTACTCACGATGACCCTCGACGGCTCGCAA
>CAZQNX010000145.1:0-1281 GCA_964595025.1 uncultured Candidatus Saccharibacteria bacterium
CTTGAGTGCTTGGCCGCGAGCCATTATCTTTTTGGGGTCTATGCCATCGAGTGCGTGCATGTCGCTATCGGCCAAAATGTAGAGCGAGTGGTCCATTTGGTCGACGACACCGCGCAGGTATTTGTCGGGGAAGAAATCGAGCTGCTCCTTGCTCGCGTGTTCGTAGAAGTAGCGGGTAAAACTGTCGTTGCGGCGGCGGTCTCCTTGTTCGTCGTCGGGCGTGTAGTGCGAGAGCACGTGACCGCCCGCGTCCACAATCGCATTGTGCACAGCTACGTAGAGTGGCTTGCCGCTTTCTGTTGCAGAGAGGCGCACCACATCACCCTTGCGTATGCCTTTGCCCTGATTGAGCGCAAAATTTACCAACACATCCGCGTATTTATCGAGTATCTTTTTTGATGGCACGTATTGTTTGTTCATAGGTGTAGGGTACTTGGTAGGGGGCTGATTGTAAAGAATGCGGGGCCCCGAAGGGGCCCCGCATGAATCCTCTTTCCTGTGTTCCCGTTTACTGTACAGACGTGGTGGCGTTTACTGTCGCGCGCGCGTTGAGTTTCTTGGTACCGTCTGTTGCTGTTTTTATGTCGGCACGAGCACCCTTGAGTGCGTCGTTTGCCTCCTTTATCTTGGCGCGTCCAGCTTCAAGCGCCTTTTTGTTTGCATCGGCAATGGTTTTGTCGCCATTATCGGGCTTGAGGTCTTTGGTGAGTGCTAGTGCGGCATCGGCTGCGGCAGTAGCAGTGGTGAGCTTAGTTTGTGCATCAGCCAGTGCTTTTTGTTGAGCAGAGACATCGCTGCCGGCAGTCGAAGCTTCGGTGAGACGTGCGGCAAGTTTGGTAATGAGTGCTGTCATGCTTGCGACACTCGTCTTTACTGCATCGGCAGAAGCAGAGATGTGTCCCTGGGGCACGATAAGCATAAACACGCGATGAGACTTGGTGATTGCCTCCATGTTTGCCTTGAGGCTGGTGGTCGATGTATCGGCAGCGATACGTGCGCGCAACTCATTGAGCGAAGCGATTTCGGCGGCGACCATCGCATCTACTGACGCTTTGCCTTCTGCAGAAACACGCTTCCTGTCGTCGGTCTTTTCGTCGAGCTTGGTGAGCGCATTGATGCGGCGATCTATCTCTTTGAGCGCGCGCTCCCGAGCCTGCTCGCTGCGCTGATCCATCTTTTCTGTGCGCGCCTCCTTGCGGTCTTCGATGCGTGCGGCGCGGGTTGCTGTGGCTGCCGCGCGGTCTTCTTGGCGGATCTCGAGGCGTTCTTTCCTGTCCTCGA
>CAZQNX010000146.1:0-1266 GCA_964595025.1 uncultured Candidatus Saccharibacteria bacterium
AGATCGGGCGCACCTCGGCCGACACCACGGCCTATGTGCTGGCCAATGAGGTGGAATTCATCTTCTCCAACCACCTCTTCAGCCCCGAGCGGGACCACCTGGGCTGGAAAGTGTTCGGTCGCCGGGCCACGCCGCCGATTCGCAGCCAGATTGTGGTGCTGCAGGATTCGCCCATCACCCAGTTGGAGCAATTGGCCAACGAGACCGTCGGCTTCCCAGGGCCGGAAGCCACCGTGGCCTACAAGTTTGCCTATGCCCACTTGCTCAACCGTGCCATCCCGGTGCAGGTGCTGTTTGGCGGCAATATGGATGGCGCCTTTGCCCAGTTGGTCAGCGGCAAGGTCAGGGCCGTGGGCACCCATTCGCAACTCAGCAGTGGCTGGTCCCAGCGCGAAGGCAAGACCGTGCGCACGCTGTGGGAGTCCGAGCCGCTCAACGACCTGGCCCTGATGGCCTCCAAGAAAGTGCCAGCCCATGCTGTGCAAGCGGTGCGCCAGGCGTTCTTGGGCATGGCCCGCGACCCCGAGGGCCAGCAAGTGCTGGCGCGGGTGTCCGAGCTGGTGAAGTTGCCCGCCGCCACCGGTTTCGTGGCCGCCAGTGGTGCCGACTACGGCGCCTACCGGGTCTTCTACCAAACCGCGCCCGCGCAGCTGCGCTAGGGTACCGAGACCGTTTCCACCATGCTGGCATCTGCACTGCGCCGACTGGTCCCCTCCACGTTGATGGAGCGCGTCTTTGCGCTGTATGCAGCCACCATGACGGTACTGCTGGTGGGGGCCCTGGGCCTGTTTCTGCGCTACCAGTACAACCAGCATCTGGAAGGCACCCAGATGGCATCGGTCATGCTGGTCGAAGTGGTGGCCCAATCGGTTCAGGACAGCGTGGTCATTGGCGACTACGACTCGGTGCACCGCATCCTGTCCCAGGGAGTGCAGGGGTCCGAATTCGCGTCGGCGCAGTTCATTGCGCTTGATGGCATCAAGTTGCAGGCCAACAACCAGTCACCCGCGCGCGCCCAGGCACCTGCGTGGCTGCTGCGCCAGGTACAGTCCCGCGTGGACGAGGTCAACCGCCCGGTTGCCGTGGGCGGCAAGGACTACGGCGTCATCCGGCTGCAGTTCGATACCGTCTACATGGCGGGCGAACTCTGGTGGTTGGTGCGCTGGACCCTGGGGTTGGGCCTGTCCAGCCTGTTGCTGGGGCTGGTCCTCCTGCGCTTTGCCCTGGCCCACTGGCTCGGTGCCATGCAAAGCCTGCGCCAGGCGG
>CAZQNX010000147.1:0-1263 GCA_964595025.1 uncultured Candidatus Saccharibacteria bacterium
GACCAGGACGCCATGCCGTTGCTGGGTATGGCGACAACCGATGGCCGCAACAGCGCTTCGCCTTTGGTCATGGCGCGTCACGGCTTTGAAATCGTGGACAAACGTACCGGCAAAGAGGTCTACCTGGATGGGTCCTGGGCCGAAATGTTCCAAAAGCACATCCAGGACTGGCAGACCAATACACCCACCCAGGAAGAGGTTGAAGACACGCTGGAGCGCTACGCCGTATTGGCCCACACTCCGGTGGTGGTTCATTAATCGCCGCCGCCACAAGAAGCGGCTTCGCTGCGCGCAAACCAACCGTCTTGCATCAAAAATCAATTTCTCGAAAGTTTGCCATGAGCCACCTTGATATTCCTGCCTGCCAACAGCAACTGCACGCCATGCGCAAGTCCTTGCTGGACCAGATCGCCCAGCAGCGCGGTGGTGTGGTGCCCCGCGCCGAGGTTGCTGCAGACCATTACAACCATCCCGAGGACTCCGGTGCGCAGCTGGCCACCGAACGCGAGCTGGAGTTTGCCCTGGGCGAACGCGAGCTGGCCGAACTCGACGCCATCGACAAAGCCTTGGCCCGCGTGGAAGCAGGCACTTATGGCGAATGCACTGACTGCGGCACCCGCATTGCGCCAGCCCGACTGCATGCCACGCCGGAAGCCGCTCGCTGCATCCACTGCCAGGAAAAGCACGAGCACCAGCACACGTGATCGACGCAGCGCGGTAGCAGCGCGCTCCCTTCGGCATGCGCGCTGCCCCAACGCACGACCTACATGCGCGACAATCGTCGCACCATGAGTTCGTCTTACATCCTTACCCTGTCGTGCCCAGACCGCCTGGGGCTGGTGCATGCCGTGTCCGGCTTCTTGCTGGAACGCGGTGGCAATATTGAAGAAGCCGCCCAGTACAACGACCACGACACCGGTCTTTTCTTCATGCGCGTGCAGTTCAGCTGCGGTCAGCTCACCCAGGCCGACCTGCACACGGCACTGAAGCACTTTGCGTCCGGCTATGCCATGCAATGGAGTCTGCATGCCACGGCGGAACCCATGCGCACGGTGCTGCTGGTCAGCAAGGAAGGGCATTGCCTCAACGACTTGCTGTTTCGCTGGAAGAGCGACCTGCTGCGCCTGGACATTGGAGCCATCATCTCCAACCACCGCGACTTCTACCAACTTGCTGCTAGCTACAACGTACCGTTCCACCACGTTCCGGTCACGTCCGACAACAAGGTCCAGGCCGAAGAACGTCAAGCCGAGATCATCGAGA
>CAZQNX010000148.1:0-1225 GCA_964595025.1 uncultured Candidatus Saccharibacteria bacterium
GGCCGGTGAGCGCGGCGTTGATGGCGAGGGATGCCGTCTCCTTGTCGCGGATTTCACCCACCATGATGATATCCGGGTCTTGGCGCACGAGTGTGCGCAGCCCGTTGGCAAAGGTGAAGCCGATGTCGGGACGCACTTGTGTCTGATTGATGCGCGGCATCTGGTACTCGATAGGGTCTTCGATCGTGGAGATGTTCACGTCGGGCGTATTCACGATGTCGAGCAGCGTGTAGAGCGTCGTCGATTTTCCGGCGCCAGTCGGGCCGGTGGTGAGGACGAGTCCGGTCGTCTTGCGCATCGCCTCGTGCATCCTGTCGAGCGCGACGCCGTGGAAGCCGATCGATTCGAGTGTGAAGCCCGAGATCGAATCACGCAGCAAGCGCATCACGATCTTCTCGCCGTAGTAGGTGGGGAGGATGGAGACGCGGAATGAGACGCGCTCGCCGGTGTTTTCGACGCCGAAGCGTCCGTCTTGCGGCAGTCGGTGCTCGTCGAGCCGCATGCTCGAGAGCACCTTGACGCGGGCGGTAATCGCGGGAGCGGCGGCCTTTGGCAATTCCATCGCGTCGTGCAGGAGGCCGTCGATGCGATAGCGTATGAGGAGCGATTGCTCCTGCGGCTCGATATGGATGTCGGATGCTCCCTGTGCGCTCGCGTGGCGCAAGAGCGTGTCGACGATGCGCACGGCGGGCACGCCCTCGGCGACCTTATGCAGATCTTCATCCTTCATCTCCCCTGCCTGCGAGAGCGCCTCGGTCTCACGCTTGATCACGTCGCCCAGATTGTCTTTGAGTCCCTGCTGGTACTGCTTGAGCGCATGCTTGATGGATGCGGCATCGGTGAGGCGCGGCAAGACTTTGAGCTGCGTCTTCTTCTTGATGAAGTCAATCGCGGCGAGGTCGTCGGTGTCGAGCATGGCAACTTCGAGGTCGCCACCCTTGTGGACATAGGCGATGATGTTGTTGCGGCGTGCGATTGGTTCGGGAATGAGCGAGAGTGTGGCCATCGGGATCTGTGTGCCGACGAGCGAGACGAAGGGAATGCCGAGGATGTAGGCATAGGTGCGGCGCAGCTCGTCTTCGCCGATGAGGCTCTTGCCCACGAGTATCTCGCCTACCGGCCGCCCGCTCTCCTGCGCCTCCTTCTCTGCGGCATCAAAATTTTTCTGGGAGACAAGTCCCGCATCGGAGAGGAAGGATTTGAGGTGAGTGTCGGAGATGTACAT
>CAZQNX010000149.1:0-263 GCA_964595025.1 uncultured Candidatus Saccharibacteria bacterium
GAAAGATCGAAAACGGTCCTGGTGTCACATGGATCGCATTCATAAAGGAAAGCATCTTTTTGTTGTAGGCGGACATGTTGTACTCGACCTTTTGGGCATACTGGAGCATGTTGCCCGGCTTGTGAATGATCATGCTCGGAGCGGTCGCCATGATGTCGGGGTGGGTGTTGAAGGCGTCGACCATATAGATGAGCGCATCGGGCTCGACAAATGAGTCTGCATCCAAGCAGCCGATGAGATCTGCATCGGTGTGCTCGATCCCA
>CAZQNX010000149.1:292-1199 GCA_964595025.1 uncultured Candidatus Saccharibacteria bacterium
TGCCGCCGTTTTCTTTTTGGAAGATCTTTACCTGTGGGTTGTCTTTGTATTTGCAAATCTCAGCCCACGTCGTATCGGTCGAACCGTCATCGACGACGATGATCTCGAGTCTGTCGGAGGGATAGTTGAGATTGAGAAGGGAGAGGATCGTGCCGTGCACGGTCGTCTCTTCGTTCCAGCAGGGCACGATGATCGCGACCTTGGGAAAGTGGGTGAGGGTCGGAAGCGGCGCATCAAAGGACTTCTGGAGCTCCTTGCGGCGCTCAAAAAACGTCACGAGCATAAATATCTGCACGTATACCGCCAAAAACGTGATGGCGTACGTCACCATTTCTCCCACTGTCATAGAGATACAAAATACCATTTTTGAGGCATTTTTTCAATACGGCACTGTATGCGGTATACTTCTGTCATGGAACAAGAAACAACACACCCAACCCCCAAAAAATCTATTAGCACCGGCGCAGCGATCGTCACCGCAGCAGTTATCATCGGCATTGCGATCGTCATTGCCTTTGGTCCCAAGTCTGCATCCAACGGCACAACTGCAAACAATGCCCAGCAGCCTGCCGAAGTGACGTCAGTCCCCATAGATGTGGCAAAGATCCGTCAGAGCGATCGCATCCGCGGCGACGCAGCAACGGCACAAGTGGCAGTGATCGAATACTCAGACAGTGACTGTCCGTACTGCGCACGATTTCACACGACGATGCAAGACATTGTAGAAGAATACAACGGCAAAGTCGCATGGGTGTACCGCTACTTCCCACTTGCGTCTCTGCACCCCAACGCAACCACTGAAGCAGTCGCACTCGAATGTGTGGCCGAGCTTGGCGGAAATGATGCATTCAGCAAATATCTCGACACCGTGATCAATGTCACTCTCAATGCTGACCCCAAGAGCAAT
>CAZQNX010000150.1:0-1165 GCA_964595025.1 uncultured Candidatus Saccharibacteria bacterium
GGCGAGTACGTGAAAGACAAACGAGAGATCGCGAAGACGTTGGCGGCCGAAGAAAAAGCGCGACGCGACGCAAAGACCAAGGCCGAGATTGAGCAGAGCGAGGCGCTTACCGCAATGGCGCGCGACGTGCCGCGACAGTTTGAGCTTATGGGCAAACGGCACGACGACTTCGCGGCAAAGCTTGTCGAATCAAACCGCGTGTTAGCTGAACACGTGCTCGCCACGAAGTTGAGCCAGGACGAACTGCGCAAAGAGATCCATGACGACACAAGAGCGCTCGTGCTCGCTATCGCTGGCAAGGTTGGAGTGCAGCACGAAGACGCTAGCGTCGCTCGTCGTTCGTCTCCCGAGCTAGAGCCGAAAGCGCGTCACGCATCGCCCGGATCGCATCCTGCTGCCGCTGCATCCTTGTAGCTCGATCGGCATCGCTTTCTCGGTCGCGCTCTGCGCGAGCAAGCTCCGCGGCCTTGCGCGCGCGACGTTCCACGACAAGCCAAACGCCAAGAAGTATGGCGAGCGTCCAGCCAGCCGCGCCAAACCTTAGCGTGTTCGCATCGCCCATAGGCCAAGCGCGGAAACGGCGAGACAGGTTAGGTCGTTGGATATTGCGACGGCGCAACTCGCGTACGCGCGCTCGACGCCCACGAGCAGCATGGTCGCAAGTGTCGCGGCGTTGCCCACGAGCAGCGCAAGAGCGATCGATTTCTCGACATCTCGCGGCGTGGTTTGTCTCGCGAGCTGCACGCCGGACACGGCGCACGACGCAAACGCGATCCATGGAAGCGACGACGGGCGCGCGAGTGAGCAAGCGATCGTTTCAGCACCAACAAAACAAGCTAGGACGAACCGCGATCGAGTTGCCATCGATGCGCCAAGCGTCGCAACGATCATCGACGGCGCGAGCCACGCGACGGACGCAAGCTCGACAAGCGATCGAGCCATCGCGGAGCACACGAGATCACCCGCGAGCAGGTCGCACCCAAGCGCGGCGGCGATGTATCGTAACCGCGGAGCGCGACTCGACGCGAATAGGCAAACGAGGATGGCGAAGACTCGAGGTGTCACGTTCGCGGTTTGTCTCGACGTGGATCGTTGGCGCCCAAGGCTTGTCGCTCGTCTTCGATTCGACGCGCGTCGCGCTTCGCTCGCGCTTCGCGAAGCATGG
>CAZQNX010000151.1:0-1165 GCA_964595025.1 uncultured Candidatus Saccharibacteria bacterium
CTATATGTTTCAGCGCAACTATCCACATATTCAACAGCCAGGACGGTCCTTAGCCCTGCGGCTTTAAAACCAGTGCATATTCCTCCTGGTCCAGCAAAAAGATCAATGTGGGTGATTGGAGATTTTTTTGCCCCTATTTTAAAAGGTCTCGAAAATACTCTTTCTCTCTTTTCGTGTATTTTTTGTCGTGCGAGGGCTTGCATGTTTTAATTTTACACCGAGATTTTGAGTGGGGGAACGTCTAATTTAGGATAACCTCTCCCGGAGGGAAATACCACTCAAGGGCCATTTTGGGTGGGGGTAAATAATTGGCGGCTAGTCCGCATTTCTTGGAAAGGACATGAAAACACCCCGGCATATGCCGGGGTGTTTTCGGAAACGTGGAGCTGTGTTACCAGCTGCGACCGCCTCCGCCGTTGCCACCGCGGAATCCACCGCCGTTGCCACCGCGAAAACCACCGCCAGCCGGGCGCGGCTCGAGCGGGCGCGCCTCGTTGACCGTAAGCGAGCGTCCGCCGAAATCCTTGCCGTTCCACATGTCGATTGCCGCCTGTGCCTCGTCATCCGAGGTCATCTCGACGAAACCGAAACCCTTGGAGCGACCAGTCATTTTGTCCATGATGATCACTGCCGAGGTGACTTCCCCCGCTTGCGCGAAGGCGTCCTTCAATTCAGTGTCGGTCGTCGAATACGGGAGACCACCGACGTAGAGCTTCTTTGCCATGTACTTTTTGCAGAATGTTTATCTATAAACATGTAAACCAACCTTCCCCTGCAATGCTTGGCTTGTGGCCGCGCCGCACATGGAAAACTTACATTCGTCAAGAAGTGTACCGCACCCCGAGGGAAATGCAAGGGCTTGTACGGTTCCAAGGAAGGCCATGGGAAATGTTTATTCTCCTATAAATCCGACGGTCAAAAGAGGGTCGCGAGACAATGCTAACTCATTCGAGGGCTAGCCTCGACAAGTGCCTCGATGTCGGCAGCGGAGAGCACGATGTCAGAATACCGAAAATGCTTCCAACCGCCTTCGGTTATCTGCGGATAGCCAGGTTCCCAGACCCAACGTGTTATCGAGAAGCGGAGACCTTCGGGCGTCCACTCGTGAGCACCCAAAGACTCGGAACTCATGTCCATGCTGTCGTCAAGAAGCGTCTTGTCGATG
>CAZQNX010000152.1:0-1156 GCA_964595025.1 uncultured Candidatus Saccharibacteria bacterium
GTTGCTTTCGTGCCAACGGGAATAAAAGCAGGGGTCTGTATATCTCCATGTGGCGTATGTAGCACACCAACACGAGCAAGGGGTTTCCCTTCCTTTTCTCCTTTTTTAATAATTTCAAATGAAAATGACATATACATACTTTACCACAAAATTGACTTACATCATATAAAGTGTTAGTTTGCAAATGGTTAGTTCCCATTAATTCCGACTCAAGAAGGAGTATCACCATGGCACTCGATGTCATCTTTGCTCTTTCTGAAGAGCTTGATTCTTACACCCCCTGCATCCTCGTTCCTAACGATGTCAAACAGGAAAATAATTTCACTCGATTGCATTTCCTGGTAAGGAAAACGATCGACACATCGATGCGTAAGTTCAATAGAGCCCAGCAAGGAAAAGTTCTTGAAGCTCTACGCTACGCAGCAGAAAAACATCAAAACTTCAGAAGAGATGACAAGGTAACACCTTATCTGCTTCATATACTTGAAGTGGTTTGCATACTCATCGATATGCAGGTGTATGACTACAAGACCATCGTTGCAGCAACACTTCATGATGTCGTGGAAGACACCGAAGCAACCCTTAAGGATATCGCGAAAACATTCGGTGTCTCCATAAGCAGGATGGTGGACCTTCTCAGTAAGCATCCGAATTTCATCCGTAAAAAGTTTTACTGGGTACGTATGAAAAATGAACCGAATCTGCACATATTGTGGCGAGTGCTCGTCATCAAATTCGGAGACAGGATTCACAACATGATGACGCTTGACGTTGTTTCAAAAGAAAGACGAGAGAAGAAATTGGCAGAAACAGAGCGAGAATTCCCTGAACTCTACAAGGTTCTCGTGAAGACATTCCGCAAACTTCGAAAAAAGAACATTTTCACTGCCAAACGATATTTGTATCTACCATTCCACTTGAACAATCGACTGTTCTACGAAATGGAAAAATATCGCTGAGCAACCAAAAACACCCGACTTCGGTCGGGTTTTTTCTTAGTACGTTACATGGTGACAGACTTCGCGATTACTTCTACAAGTTCTTCGTCAAACATTGTAGGAAGTATCATGTCTTTGGTTGGAGTTGGTACATGTCCCGCAAGAGCGTGCGCTGCTCTTATAAACATCGAAATCTCGAACTGCTTCACGTCATACTC
>CAZQNX010000153.1:0-1154 GCA_964595025.1 uncultured Candidatus Saccharibacteria bacterium
GCTGTTGCCGATGAGGAGCTTCCCATAGGTGGGTGTGGTCGAGGTGCCGGTGCCGCCGTATGCGATGGAAAGGGTGGAGGAACCAGAAAGCACGCCGTTCGTTGCTTGAACGATTCCCGACAAAGACCCGATGCTCGCATTTTCTGCGCGCAAGTTTGTTGTTGTCGCACCGCTAGCGACAAAAGAAGCTGCAAAAAGATTTGTCGTCGTGGCGTTCGTAGTTGTCGAATTGGTAATCGAAGCACCTGCAAGAGTCGCGTATGTGCCTGTAAACGTGTCGGCTACCGCAGTCGTAAAGCGCGCGAGTGTCGAAAATATGCTCGTAGAGGTGGCGGCAGTGATAGTGGCTCGGGAGAATAGTCCGCCAGTCACTGTCATCTCGCCGGTTGAGGTACTGATCGTGAAATCAGGAGTCCCCGCGAACGAACCGTAGTCATTGAACTGTATCTGCAGAGCGCTGCCGCCAGGATTCCCCGCACCCCCAGCTATCCCGAGCGACGAGGTCGACACGAGATCGTACACGCCGTTGCTGTTGCCGAGGAGGAGCTTCCCATAGGTGGGTGTGGTCGAGGTGCCGGTGCCGCCATACTGAACCGCGAGCGGAGTTCCGA
Organism: uncultured Candidatus Saccharibacteria bacterium; assembly: GCA_964595025.1. Classification (GTDB taxonomy): domain Bacteria; phylum Patescibacteriota; class Minisyncoccia; order Phycocordibacterales; family UBA2100; genus UBA10103. Next base: position 612 of record CAZQNX010000153.1, read on the forward strand.
GTGAAAGGGACGAGGCGGAGATTGTCGTCCCTGTCATGCTCCCGCCGCTTATTGTCGGGTTCGTAATCGTGGTTCCGTTCAACTGGTCGATACGAGATGCGAACGGCGCAGGATAATACGAAATCATCGGACTCGAATTTACGACACCGAGCGTCGCGATACGTGCCGAAAGCCGCGTGTCCAGTTCCTGAAGGCGACCCCCAAGGACTTCCTCGCTGATGCCGCCTTGTGCAAGTATCCGCTCGGTGACCACCTCGCGCACAATGCGTACAGCATCGTGAGAGGGGTCCGAGTTTCGACCAGCAACATCGTCGGTGTTTCCGCGAGAGCTCGTAACGATTCCGGCCATTGGCACGCGGGGCGGCATGGCAGTGATACGAACGCGGACAAGAGCACCGCCTGACACCAGATTATCCTGGAGCGCAAAGTGTGATTGCGGGAAAGCTATCGAATACAAAAAGTTATCTATTTTTGTCGCGAACGTGCGGGCAGTTGTCGCGAGAGTCCCCGGTATCTCAGCGACAGTTCCCGCTTGCGCAAGCG
>CAZQNX010000154.1:0-1138 GCA_964595025.1 uncultured Candidatus Saccharibacteria bacterium
CTTAAACCTTTTCAAGAAACCGCAATCGCACAACTCAAAGAGAAATTCCTCACTCTTTGGAAACTTGGTGACCACAATTTAAATCTCACTTTTAAGTCTCCAACTGGCTCTGGTAAGACCATTATGATGGCACAGTTTCTAAGAGATATTGTGGCTGATCCTAGATTCTCTCATGCCGATGTAGGTTTTCTTTGGATAACAAATTCAGACTCTCTTGCTATGCAGTCAAAAGACAAACTCTTTTCATACTATGGTGGAGCAAGTGAAAACCCTCTTGTTGATATGAATAATCTACGAGACGGCTCAATACCAAAAAACGGAGTATTTTTTATCAATTGGCAAAAGGTTGTATCAAAAGCAAAAGAAAATAGAAAGCTTCGTACTGAAGGAGAATCAAATACAACCTTTGATGAATATTTAGAAAATACACATAATCTCAAGCGTGAAGTTGTACTTATTATTGATGAGGAACATATTGCTTCCTCTACTATTCTTGCGAGTGATTTAATTAAGAATGTCATTAAACCAAGAATTATTGTTGGTGTTTCTGCTACTCCACAAAATACAGGGACTGCAACTGTAGAAGTTACTCGTAATGATGTAATTGAAGCAGGACTTATTAAAGAAAAGATAATCTTTCAAACAGAAGAAGATTTAGAGTCAAAAGATTATGATGGAGTAGATCAAGATGAGATACTTGTCTCTTTAGCATATAACAAGCGAAATGAAATAGTGGCTCATTATAAAGATCTTGGAATTGAGATTAACCCTCTTGTTCTTATTCAGCTTCCAAATGATGACAAAGCTGACAAAACAACAAGCACAACAACTAAGCAGGATTTCATTATTAACTCTCTCAAAGAAAAAGGTATCTTTGATCAGGAGATAGCTATTTGGCTTTCAGAAGATAAAGTTAACCTTGATGATATTACAAACAATAGTTCTCCAGTATCATTCCTTCTTTTTAAACAAGCGGCGGCTACTGGATGGGATTGTCCGAGAGCGAGTGTACTTGTAATGTTTCGTGAGATAAAAAATCCAACATTTGCAATTCAAACGGTTGGACGTATCTTGCGTATGCCGTTTGGTACTCATTTTGCAAAACCAGAACTTAATCTTGGTTATCTCTATACCAACT
>CAZQNX010000155.1:0-1130 GCA_964595025.1 uncultured Candidatus Saccharibacteria bacterium
ACCCATGACGACGAGGAATATGAATGGGAATGAGTCCGTGTAGTAATCGAAGACATTGAAGGTCGAGAGGAAGCGCTCGGATCCGGGCCCAGCCCATGCCGTCAGCGGATACAAGACGAGGAGGACGAGGAAGCCCGAGATGATGCCGTAGAGAACGCCGGCGATCATGAAAGGCCCCCGCACATACCAATGCGATGCGCCAACGAGATTCATGACGCCTATCTCGTCGCGCGCGGTATAGATAGCGAGTCGGATAGTATTGAATGCAATAAGGACAGACGCGATACCGAAGAAGAACGCGAGCGCGATACCAATCGTGCGGGACATCTCAATGATGGCAGTGAGGCGCTCAATCGCCGTCTTGTTCTGATAGAAATTCACCCGATCGATTGCTGCGCCGATATCTGTACCATTCTCCTGCTGGGTCGTCAGATACTTGGCGATGGCCTCGTACTGCGAGGTCTCCTTGGCGCGGATCTCAAGAGAAGCGCCGAGCGGATTGACGCCAAGCTCTTCGAGAGCCTGCATGGTGACGGGGTCGTTCTTGTGGCGCTCTTCAAAAGCAACAAGTGCTGCGTCGCGCGAGACGTAGGTAGTCGTCGCAACCTCGGGCAATGCCGAAAGATTGGTCTGGAGCCCTTGTATCTGCGCATCGGTCGCGGCGGTCGTGAAGTACACCGTCACGTCGACTTTGTCGGTAAGTTGGTTCAGAACAGAACGCAAACCCGCCCCCACGAGGAGCAGGCTCGCGACGATGAAGAGCGTGATCGTCATCACCAAGACAGCAGAGAGCGAGACGAACCCGTTGCGCAGGAATCCGATGAACCCGTATCGTGCGATGCGCTTCGTGGTGAGCCAGAATGACATAGGAGTATTCTACAGTATGTACTTGCCCTGCTTGTCATCGCGGACGATACGGCCCTGATCCATCGTGACGACGCGACGCCCGACCGAATCGACGACCGATTTGTTGTGCGTCGTGATAAGGACCGTCGTCCCGAGGTCGTTGATCTTCTTGAGTATCTCGACGACATCATGCGTGTTTATGGGGTCGAGATTGCCTGTCGGCTCGTCGGCGATGAGCACGTCGGGCTGATTGTCGATGTCGCGCGCGATAGCGACGCGCTGCT
>CAZQNX010000156.1:0-1121 GCA_964595025.1 uncultured Candidatus Saccharibacteria bacterium
TTTACATGGAACAGCCGTGGGAATTTTTGCGAAGACAAAAAACAGGTGTGATAGAAAGTGATGGAAAGATTACTGCACCTACCGACTTTGATGAACTGATGGAAAATTATAGTGATGATCCAACAGTAAGCGAACCTCTCCTAAAGGTAGTCTTTATCGGTCCGTCAAGGATTCCATATTTTGTAATACCGATGGGTCAAAGGAACGCAAACGAATACAGCAACGTCTGCTGGTTTGATCCAACAGACAGGAAAATAAACTTCGTTCAAAATCCAGGAACCGGAACATCCTATCAGTTTGATTATAAAACTAGTCCGGATGACATCACACTCAACACTAGCCCTGCATTGCCGAGCGAGTACCATCCAATGATTGTATTCGCCATGCTTGTAGATGATGAAATTATTCAAAAATCAGAGAAAGCTCGAAGTAATCAAGAAATAAACTCAATCCAATATGCGAGATATCTCAAAAACCTAAAACTGCGAGACGCTCGCTTTAAACTCGTATGAAAGACAAAGTTATACATTTTCAAATTGAAGACGGAATGATTGTCCTTCTTACAGACACAGGTCGCTTGTTTCAAAAGTCGATGAGAACAGGCGGTCAGTGGATTGAAATTCCACTTCCAGAATTTCCAACAAAGAAAAGGGAAATTGATGAAAAAGAAATATCATGGCCAATCACGAAATCCTAAAATTCCTAAGTGGAGTATACAACCGCGCGGATAATGAAGACACTCCAAAAGATAGCGCAAAAGATTCACTCAACTGGATCACTCTTGATGAGCATATTGAACTTGCACGAGGAAAAGTAACTGTAGGAAACGAAGGAGTAGCCGGAAGTTGTACGAGCATATGGGTGGGATATCGAGTAGATGGAACGCCTGTCTTATGGAGAAAAATAGGTACAAAGATTCAATATTTTAATAGTACGACTTGGATAGATGTAGTGACAGGACTAAACGCTTCTGATGTTTTTGTATTCGCAAACTACAGCTCGCTCGCTGGAGCTTTTACATTTGCGGGTGGTCCAGGTGGACTCTTTAAATTCGCAAATGCAAATCCAGGAAGCTACATTGATATGTATGATGCGACACGAAACTTCAAAGGATATATTTT
>CAZQNX010000157.1:0-1012 GCA_964595025.1 uncultured Candidatus Saccharibacteria bacterium
GAAGCAGCTCCAGAACCGCAAGAAGTCGGCCGTCAAGGCTGCGCGTGTCGCGAAGCGCCGCCACGTCATCAATCTCCGCCGCACCCGCGCGCTCAAGGACGCGGTCAAGACCATGAGGACCAACGCGACAGGAGAGAATCTCTCGACTGCGTACCAGGCTATAGACAAGGCCGTGAAGGGCGGTCTCATCAAGAAAAACACCGCGGCTCGCATGAAATCGGGTCTCGCCAAGAAGCTCGCGAAGTAATTTTTTCGAAATAAAAACCGGGCGCGGGCCATTTGGGGCCCCGCGCCGGTTTTTGTTGGTGCTCTCGGCAGGAATCGAACCTACATCGCAACCTCCGCAAGGTTGTGTCCTATCCATTGAACGACGAGAGCGTCGGTGTGCCCGAAGACGAGCACGTCGCGCCACTTTAGCATATTCAGCGAGCTTTTCCACACGAACGCACTGCCGAGGCTTCCTTTTTCGCCGCAGACGCGCGACAATGCGCCTATGTCTCTGCATCATCGGCATTTCCTTACTCGCGGCGCATCGGTACTCGCCGCGCTCGTGGTTGCCGCTGTCCTTGCGAGCGCCGGCCTTCTCCTCCAAGAAACGGGTCCATTGGCGTTCATCGAGAACGATCTTCAGAGTCCGCAGGCGCAAGCCGCCAATGGTGCTATCACCCAGCAGTCGCAGGGTGCGCCAGAGACGAAAGAAGAGTGCGATTATCGCTACGATTACGAGTTCACGATCGATAAGGATGGCTCCCTCAAAGAGACCAGGAAGCCCTTCTGTGCGACTAACGCATCCGCGTGTCATACAAAAAATGGGGAGGTTGTCCCTAAAGACGAACAGCGCAAGAGTTCGATCGTTGCAGAAAGTAAGGCAGGCACCAAAGTTAATTTGCAGTGTGATAAAAATTCTCCCAAAAATGATATAGCAAAACAAGCAGTCGCAACCGCGGGTTTTCATGACCTCGAACAGAAAGTGATCTCTGCATCAGATCTTGCTGAATCGCTCGACAAACTA
>CAZQNX010000158.1:0-1011 GCA_964595025.1 uncultured Candidatus Saccharibacteria bacterium
TTGTATGTATGTTTCTGTCATTTGGAACGGTGTCTTGTTACACTTGCCACTAACGTGCCGCGTATTGGCGATGGGCGGGGCTTTTAGCACTGAACTTTAATCGAAGAACGAAAGTTGAATTTTGCACTTCCGTTGATACGAAGCCGTTCAGCCCGCCTATTGCCAATACGATGTTAGCTGTAGCCCATTTGATTTCGTGTGTCATTTTTTCTTTTTCGGTTTAGGTGCTGGTAATTCTTTCACTGATATTCTAACTAATTCACTTAACCATTCGCTGTTTTCAATTTTGTCTTCTATTAAAAAACTTGGTTTTGCTCCTTCGTATGGCGGTGCTTCAACAACATTTCCTATAAACTTCCGTCCAGAATTGGTCGGCTTTATGAATAGTTTATTGTCGCATATTAGTCCGAATATTTTTTCGTCAGAATAAATACCGTATTCACCAAACATCTTTTTAGCGGTTATTTCTCCTGAATTTTTGATTTGTTCTAATACAAAATCCACAAAGTTTGGGTCGGAAGCCATTGGTTAGTCTTTTAGTTGAAAGTGAGGATTATAAATCAAGCCAATAAGGTTTCCAAATGGGTCTTTAACAGTTGCCGTCATTATTTCTCCGCCAACATCGTAAGGTTTTTCATTTTCGGTCGCTCCTAATTCAATAAGTCGGTCAAAAGTTTCTTGAATGTTTTCTACTCCCCAATAAGAAACTAAACTTTCAACTTTTTCAAAAGTCGGGTTGTCTTCTGGTTGGAGTCCGAGTTCGTAACCTTTAATGTTGAAACCAACATAATAGGGTTCGTTGAAATAAGGATTAGTTTCAAATGCTTTTGAATACCATTCAGTCGCTTTTTGAATGTCTGAAACTTTATAAATTGTTGTTCTAAGTCCTAACATAATATTTCTTGTTCTTTGTTATACTTGTCGTTTTGTTGATGCGTGTCGTTTTTGGGTTACAGCTAACACTAGGATATGCGAAGTTCGACTAAATTTCGCATATTGCTTATATAATAT